>NZ_JBEZBW010000075.1:0-41915 GCF_040647305.1 Saccharothrix sp. NPDC042600
TGACGGACGTGTTGGGCGCGATCGAGCCGTTGGTTGAGCGGTTGGTTGAGCCGTTGGCCGAGCGGCGTGGCGCGGCTGGCGCTCGAAACCGCCCGGTGGCGTGTTCGGACGGTCCGGCTGATCCCCTGCGCCGCGGCGGGGTGCCAGGCGGGCGTCCGGGTCCTCACCCGTCGGCCACTGCGGCTCCGCGCCACGGTGCCTGTCGTCATGCTGGTCGTTCACGAAATGGCCTCCAAGACCGGCGTGCCGTCGCACGCGGTTCGGTGGTCGTACGCCGTCGCCATCGGCAGCGACGCCCGTGGCCGGAGCAGCACTTTCACTCCGCCGCGGTCCTCCTGCGCGGTTTGCGGGAGTTCACACCGCGCGTTCCCAGGACGTATGACTGCACCAGGTGGTTCCAACTACATGTGCGGCAGACCTCCACCACGTACACGGTGAACTCCTCGAAGAGGTTCGCCATGCGGGTGAGTTCCTCGACGGTGCGCGCGGACCCGGCCGCGTGCTTGAGCTCGTCGCCGTAGACCCAGGACACGAGGGTCAGCGGTTCCTTGCGGCAGACCGGGCACGTCACATCGCTCGGCCGGCCGTGGAACTTCGCAGCTCGCAGCAGGTACGGGCTGGCGTCGCAGACCTCCATCGTGCCCACCCGGCCCGCGTAGACCTCCGCCAGCAGCGCGCGTCGCTGCAAGGCGTAGTCCACCACCTGCCGTTGGGTCAGCACGGGACCAGAGTACGTGGCGGCAAAACCCCTTCGATGGGCCGTTCAGGGCAGTGGTCGCGATCACTTTGTGACCTTGTGCCCCTCGCCACATCTCAACGCGCGGACGGATGTATCGCACCGATATACTGAGTGCACCCATCGGGCAGCTTGGTGCGGGAGGTGACAAGTGCTGGAGTTCGCCATCCTCGGGCTGCTGCACGAAGCGCCCATGCACGGGTACGAGCTGCGCAAGCGCTTGCACGAACTGCTGGGGGCGTTCCGAGCGTTCTCCTACGGAACGCTGTACCCCACGCTGCGCCGCTTGCAACGCGCCGGGTGGATCGTCGAGGAGGCGCCGGAGGAGGCCCGCACCTGGGGTCGTCGTGCGCGCAAGGTCTACAAGCTCACCGCGGAGGGCAAGGAGCGGTTCGCCGACCTGCTGTCCAACGCGGGCCCCCAGACGTGGGACGACGACTCGTTCGGCGTCCACCTGGCGTTCTTCTCCCGGACCCCCGCGGAGATCAGGATGCGGATCCTCGAAGGCCGGCGGCGCCGGGTCGAGGAGCGGCGGGAAGGGCTGCGGACGGCTTTATCGGGCGCGAGCGAGCGGATCGACCGCTACACGCGCGAGCTGCACCGCATGGGGTTGGAGAGCACCGAACGCGAGGTGCGGTGGCTCAACGAGCTGATCGCGCACGAGCAGGCCGAACAGCGCGAGCGGGACGAATGACAGACGTAGAACACAAAGGAGGACTCGGCATGGGCGACAACCGCCGCACCGTTCGAGTGGCCATCGTCGGGGTCGGCAACTGCGCGGCGTCGCTGGTGCAGGGCGTCCAGTACTACCGCGACGCGGACCCGAACACCCGCGTGCCCGGCCTGATGCACGTCCAGTTCGGCGAGTACCACGTCCGCGACGTCGAGTTCGTCGCCGCGTTCGACGTGGACGCCAAGAAGGTCGGCGTCGACCTGTCCGAGGCGATCGTGGCCAGCGAGAACAACACGATCAAGATCGCGGACGTGCCGCCGCTGGGCGTCACCGTGCAGCGCGGACCCACCCTCGACGGCCTCGGGAAGTTCTACCGGGAGACCATCGAGGAGTCCGACGAGGAGCCGGTGGACGTCGTCCAGGCCCTCCGCGACGCCGAGGTCGACGTCCTCGTGTCCTACCTGCCGGTCGGCTCGGAGGAGGCGGACCGCTTCTACGCGCAGGCCGCGATCGACGCGAAGGTGGCGTTCGTCAACGCCCTGCCGGTGTTCATCGCCTCCGACCCCGAGTGGGCGCGCAAGTTCGAGGAGGCCGGCGTCCCGATCGTCGGCGACGACATCAAGTCCCAGGTCGGCGCCACCATCACGCACCGCGTGCTGGCCAAGCTGTTCGAGGACCGCGGCGTCCAGCTCGACCGCACCATGCAGCTCAACGTGGGCGGCAACATGGACTTCCTGAACATGAAGGAGCTGGAGCGGCTGGAGTCCAAGAAGGTCTCCAAGACGCAGGCGGTGACCTCGCAGGTGGACCGCGAGCTGGGCAAGCGGAACGTGCACATCGGCCCGTCGGACTACGTGGCGTGGCTGGACGACCGCAAGTGGGCGTACGTGCGGCTGGAGGGCCGGGCGTTCGGCGACGTGCCGCTGAACCTGGAGTACAAGCTGGAGGTGTGGGACTCGCCGAACTCGGCGGGCATCATCATCGACGCGGTGCGCGCGGCGAAGATCGCCCTCGACCGCGGTGTCGGCGGCCCGATCCTGTCGGCGTCGTCGTACTTCATGAAGTCCCCGCCGGTGCAGTACTCGGACTCCGAGGCGCGCGACGCGGTCGAGGCGTTCATCCGCGGCGACGTGGAGCGTTAGATCGCCTTGTCGACAAACGCCCCTGTGCCCTTGTCGGGCGCAGGGGCGTTTTCGCTGGTCAGCGCTTGGAGAGGCGCAGCGACTGCCAGGAGCCGTCGGCGGTCCAGCCACCGTCCACCGGCAGCGCCACCCCGTTGATGAAGGAGCTGCGCTTCGCGTCGGCCAGGAACGACACGGCCTGCGCGATGTCGTCCGGGTGGGCGAACCGGCCGAGCGGCACGTGGTCGGTGATGTCGGTGTCCCCGTAGTGCCCGCCGGCCTGGGACTCGACGTCCATCTCCGTCTTCACCCACCCCGGGCAGACGGCGTTGACCCGGACACCCCGGGCGCCCCACTCGACGGCGAGGGTGCGGGTCATGCCGATCAGGCCGTGCTTGGTGGTGTTGTAGGCGGCCCGGTCGGCCACGCCCCGCAACCCGGCGACGGAGGCGATGTTCACCACGGACCCGGAGCCCCGGTCGAGCATCTTCCGCCCCAACGCCCGGGTCAGCAGGAACGGCCCGGTGAGGTTGACCGCGAGCATCCGCTGCCACTGCTCGGTCGAGGTGTCCTCGAACGCCCGGATGCCGGCGATGCCGGCGTTGTTGACCAGCACGTCGACCCGTTCGAGCCCGTCCGCCAGCCGCTCGACGTCCTGTTCGGAGGAGACGTCCCCCACAACCCCGCCGGGCGTCTCCCGGAGGTCGAACCCGACAACCCGGAACCCGTCCTCCCGCAACACCTCGGCCACCCGAGCCCCGATCCCCTGAGCAGCCCCGCTCACCACCGCAACCGGTTGATCCATGAGGCGAGGCTAGGTCGGTGGGGACCGGACGGGCGAGCCCCGCGCTCCGGAACTCGCGCTGAGCACCAGCAGCGCGCACGCCCTCCGGCGCCCTGGCGCGTCCGGGCGTTCGAGGATCACTCGCTCGGACGTGCCGAAGCCAGCGCGCTCGGCAGGTCGGACAGCGCCCGCAGCACCGTGACCTCCGCCAGCACGCCCGGGTCCGGCGGGAAGTGCGGGTTGGGGACGGCGTAGACCGTCATGCCGGCGGCCAGGGCGGCGCGCAGGCCGTTGGTGGAGTCCTCCACGGCGGCGCTGCGGCTCGGGGGCACGCCCAGCTTCGACGTCGCCAGGAGGTAGACGTCGGGGGCGGGTTTGCCGGCGCCGGCCTCTTCACTCGACAGGGCCACCGGGACCACGTCGGCCAGGTCCGTGGCTTCCAGGAACGACCTGATCAGCACCGGTGGCGAGGAGCTCGCGATGGCCACCGGGTACCGCGACGCCACCTCCCGGACCACCTCGACCGCGCCCGGCAGCACCGGTGGTCCGGCCTCGTAGCGGGCGGCCATCTCGGCGACGACGCCGCGGGCCGCCTCGTCCGGGGTCAGGTGCACGCCGACCGCCTCGACCAGGTAGGCGGCCCACTCGGGGGTGCTCATGCCCTGCATGTCGCGGGTCGAGGTGGGCAGCCACGTGCCGCCGTGCCGGGCCGCGAACGCGCGGCGCACCTCGTCCCAGACCGTTTCCGAGTCCACGAGCACGCCGTCGAGGTCGAACACCACCGCATCCACGTGCCCACCGTACGGTGAGCACACTTACTTAGCTACCCTAAGCAAAAAATTTTAGTATGGCGAAGTGAAATTTTCCGCCCTCTTCCGGGGACAGCCCCGCCAGGTCTGGGTCACGGCGTTCGCCGCCGTCATCGCCTTCATGGGCATCGGCCTGGTCGACCCGATCCTGCTGTCCATCGCCGAAGGCCTGCACGCCACGCCGTCGCAGGTCACCCTCCTCTTCTCCTCCTACCTCGGCGTCCAAGTCCTCGCCATGCTGTTCACCGGCGCCGCGTCCGCCCGCTTCGGGGCCAAGCGCACGCTGGTCGCCGGCCTCGCCCTGATCGTCGTCGCCACGCTGCTGTGCGCGCTCGCCGCCGACATCACCCAACTGGTGGCCCTGCGCGCGGTCTGGGGGCTCGGCAACGCCTTCTTCATCGCCACCGCCTTGAGCGTCATCGTCGGCGCGGCGTCCGGCGGTCAGAAGGGCGCGATCCTGCTCTACGAGGCCGCGCTCGGGCTCGGCCTGTCCGTCGGGCCGCTGCTGGGGGCGCTGCTCGGCAGCATCTCGTGGCGCGGACCGTTCGTCGGCACGGCCGTGTTGATGGCCGTCGCGTTCGTGCTCTGCGCGACCTTCCTCGCCAAGGACGAGCCCACCCACCGGATCGGCCTGCTCGACCCGCTCAAGGCGTTGCGGCACCCCGGTCTGCTGCGCACCGCGCTCGGCTCGGCCCTCTACACCGGCGCGTTCTTCGCCGTCCTGGCCTGGTCGCCGTTCGTGCTGCACTACAGCGCGGTCGCGATCGGGCTGATCTTCTTCGGCTGGGGCGTGTGCGTCGCCGTGTCCAGCGTCTGGCTGGCGCCCCGGCTCGCCGACCGGTTCGGGGAACGCCGCGCCACCATCGCCGCCGTCCTCGCGTTCGGCGCGCTCATGCTGGTCATGGCCGTGCCGAACAAGCCGCTGCTGGTGGTCGCCGTCATCGTCAGCGGCCTGGTCAGCGGGCTGCTCAACACCCTGTTCACCGGCACCGCGATGAGCATCAGCCCGGCGCCGCGCCCGGTCGCCAGCGCCGGGTACAACTTCCTGCGCTGGCTCGGCGGCGCGCTAGCGGCGACGTTCGTCGGACACCTGGCGCACCCGTTCGTGGTCGCGGCCCTGGCGTGCGTGTTGGCCGCCGGGCTGCTCAGCCTCGGCCGGTCGCCGGACCGCCCGATCACAGCCGAGGACGCGCTGATCGGTGAAGAAGTGGTGGGTTAACAACCGGTGAACGCCGGCCTACGGTCAGTGGACCCGACCTGACCCGTAGGAGCGCAGACCGTGCGACACCTTCCCCTGCTGCCCAACCACTCCCCGGGCCGTGCGGCGGTGACCTGCCGCTACCGCTGCGGCGACGCGTGCTTCCACGACGCCCCCAACACCTCCGCGAACCCGTACTTCGGCGACCTGATCAGCCGGCGTGCGGCGATCAAGGCGGGCGTCGTGGCGACCGCGCTGGCCGGCGTCCCGGTCGTCGCGTCCGCCGAGTCCGGGACCGAGACCGAGACCGCCGCGGGCACCCGGCACACCCGCGGCCTGAACTTCACCCCGGTGCGGCCGAACACGCGTGACGAGGTCGTGGTCCCCGAGGGCTACCGCCAGGCCGTCGTCATCCGCTGGGGCGACCCGCTGTTCCCCGACGCGCCCGCGTTCGACTTCGACCACCAGACCGCCGCCGCCCAGGCCCGCCAGTTCGGGTTCAACTGCGACTTCGCCGCCCTCCTCCCGCTGGACGCCCTGGCCCGCACGAACCTCCTGGTCACCAACCACGAGTACACCAGCGAGAGCTTCATGTTCCGCGGCTACGACCCCGCGAACCCCACCCGGGAACAGGTCGAGATCGCGTGGGCCGCGCACGGCCTGTCCGTGGTCCAGGTCGAGCAGCGCGGTGGCCGCCTGACGCCCGCGTTCTCCCGCTACAACCGCCGCGTCACCATGACGACGCCGTTCGAGCTGCGCGGCCCGGCGGCGGGGTCTGACCTGCTCAAGACCTCCGCCGACCCGACCGGCACCAAGGTGTTCGGCACGCTGAACAACTGCGCCGGCGGCGTGACGCCGTGGGGCACGATCCTGTCCGGCGAGGAGAACTTCAACCAGTACTTCGCCAACGGCGGCACCGACCCGCGCCGCACCCGCTACGGCATCCCCGCCGGCGCGACGACCCGCAAGTGGGAGCGGTTCGACAAGCGGTTCGACCTCGCGCAGGAACCCAACGAGGTCAACCGGTTCGGCTGGGTCGTGGAACTCGACCCGAACGACCCGGACTCCACGCCGGTCAAGCACACGGCGCTGGGCCGCTTCAAGCACGAGTGCGCCAACGTCCGCATCGCCCGCGACGGCCGCGTGGTCGCCTACTCCGGCGACGACGAGCGGTTCGAGTACATCTACAAGTTCGTCTCCACCGGCAAGGTGCGGTCGGGCAACAGCAAATCCGCGCGCCGCCACAACATGACCCTGCTCGACGACGGCACCCTCTACGTCGCGCGGTTCAAGGGCGACAGCGACCCGGCGGAGATCGACGGCTCCGGCGCGCTGCCCGCGGACGGCAGGTTCGACGGGCGCGGCGAGTGGATCCCGCTGGCCCGCGGCGACAAGTCCTACGTGGACGGCATGACCGCGGAAGAGGTCTACGTCTTCACGAGGCTGGCGGCGGACAAGGTCGGCGCCACGAAGATGGACCGCCCCGAGGACATCCAGACCCACCCGCACACCGGCACGGTCTACTGCGCGCTGAGCAACAACGTCGACCGCGGCAAGCCCGGCAAGGAAGGCGCGACCGAGCCGAACCCGCGCACGTTCAACAAGCACGGCCAGGTCTTGGAGCTGCGCGAACGCGGCGGGGACGCGCTGTCCCCGCACTTCTCGTGGAACCTGGTGCTGGTGTGCGGCGACCCCGCCGACCCGAGCACGTACTTCGCGGGCTACGACAAGTCCAAGGTGTCGCCGCTCTCCAGCCCCGACAACGTGGCGTTCGACCGGCACGGCAACCTGTGGATCTCCACGGACTCGGCGGGCGCGCTGAACGGGCTCAACGACGGCCTGTACGCGATGCCGCTGCACGGCCCGGAACGCGGTCACCTCAAGGCGTTCCTGACCGTGCCGCGCGGGGCCGAGACGTGCGGACCGGTGATCGGGGACCGCGTGATCACGGTGTGCGTGCAGCACCCGGGCGAGGTGGACGGGGCGTCGGCGGACAACCCGGTGTCGCACTGGCCCGACGGCGGGGACTCGCAGCCGCGCCCATCCGTCGTAGCGGTGTGGCGCGACGGGTTCATCGGCGACTGACACGCGCGGTGACCAGCCGGTTCCGGTCGGCAAGGGCTTGAGGTGTTCGCCTCGCGTTCACCTCCACGCCGCCTGGACGAGGACTTGTGAACCTACGTTCGCCCAGGTTCCCACCTGAAGCGATCTCGGAGGTCCGCGTGTCCTCGTCCACCGATCGGGGCCGGCGCCTGCTGCCCCTGCTGCCCAACCACCCCCTCGGGCGGTCGGCGATCACCTGCAAGTACCGCTGCGGCGACGCCTGCGCGCACGAGGCGCCCAACACGTCCGACAACGCCTACTTCGGCGACGTGGTCGGCGACGTCGTCCGCCGCCGCGGCCTGCTCAAGGCCGGCGCGGTGCTCGCCGTCGCGGGCGCGGGCGTCGGGCTGGCCGGCGCGGGCACGGCCGCCGCCGAGCCCGAGGCCGCCGACGTGGAGGCCCAGGGCCGCCGGTGGGGCCGGGACGGGCTGAACTTCGAGCCGGTCGCGCCGAACACCGAGGACCGCGTCGTCACGCCCGAGGGCTACGAGTCGGCCGTCGTGATCCGCTGGGGCGACCCGGTGCTGCCGGGCGCGCCCGCGTTCGACTTCGACCACCAGACCGCCGCCGCGCAGGCCAAGCAGTTCGGCTTCAACAACGACTTCTGCGGCCTGGTCCCGCTGAACCACTGGAACCGCTGGCTCATGGTGTCCAACCACGAGTACACGTCCGAGGAGTTCCTGTTCAAGAACTGGGACTCGAACAACCCGACCAGGGAGCAGACCGAGATCGCGTGGGCCGCGCACGGCCTGTCGGTCGTCGTGGTCGAGCGCGACCACCGCAGCGGCAAGCTGGTGCCCAAGGTGGACAAGCACTTCAACCGCCGCATCACGGTGAAGTCCGAGTTCGAGCTGACCGGTCCGGCCGCCGGTTCCCAGTACCTGAAGACCTCCGCCGACCCGACCGGCACCAAGGTGTTCGGCACGCTGAACAACTGCGCCGGCGGCGTGACGCCGTGGGGCACGATCCTGTCCGGCGAGGAGAACTTCAACCAGTACTTCGCCAACGCGGGCACCGTCACCGACCCGGTGCAGAAGGCGCGGCTCGCGCGCTACGGCCTGTCCGGCGGCGCGACGACCCGCAAGTGGGAGCGGTTCGACAAGCGGTTCGACGTGGCGCAGGAGCCCAACGAGCCCAACCGCTTCGGCTGGGTCGTCGAGGTGGACCCGCTCGACCCGACCTCCACCCCGGTCAAGCACACCGCGCTGGGCCGGTTCAAGCACGAGGGCGCGAACGTGATCGTGGCCCGCGACGGCCGCGTGGTCGCGTACATGGGCGACGACGAGCGGTTCGACTACATGTACAAGTTCGTCTCCGACGAGCGGTACAAGCCGGGCAACAGCCGCCACGCCCGCGAGCACAACAAGAAGCTGCTGGACAAGGGCACGCTGTACGTCGCGAAGTTCACCGGCGACAGCCCGGCCGCCGAGATCGACGGCACCGGCAAGCTCCCGGCCGACGGCGAGTTCGACGGCTCGGGCGTGTGGATCCCGCTGGCGTCGGGCGACAAGTCCTTCGTCGAGGGCTTCACCGCCGAGGAGGTCTACATCTTCACCCGCCAGGCCGCGGACAAGGCCGGCGCCACCAAGATGGACCGCCCGGAGGACGTCGAGCCGAACCCGCGCAACCGCCGCGTCTACGCCGCGCTCACGAACAACACCGACCGCGGCAAGGCGGGCAAGGAAGGCGCCACCGAGCCCAACCCGCGCCTGAACAACCGCCACGGCCACGTGCTGGAGCTGGAGGAGCGCCGCGGCGACAACACGGCGACCAGCTTCTCCTGGAAGCTGCTGCTGGTGTGCGGCGACCCGAACGCGGCGGACACGTACTTCGGCGGGTACGACAAGACCCAGGTGTCGCCGATCTCGTGCCCGGACAACGTGGCGTTCGACTCGCAGGGCAACCTGTGGATCTCCACCGACGGCAACGCCCTGAAGTCCAACGACGGCCTCTTCGCCGTGCCGGTGGAGGGCAGGTACCGCGGCCGGGTGAAGCAGTTCCTGACCGTGCCGAAGGGCGCGGAGACCTGCGGCCCGGTCGTGCAGGACGACTTCGTGCTGGTGTCGGTGCAGCACCCGGGCGAGATCGACGGCGCGTCGGCGGCCAACCCGGTGTCCCACTGGCCGGACGGCGGCGCCACCCAGCCGCGCCCGTCCGTGGTGGTGGCGTGGAAGAAGGACAAGGGCCGCATCTGCGGCTGACTGTGTTGGATGGCGCCGCCTCCGGCGTCGCGGCGAGGCCGCCTGGAAGTCGGCTCGTCGCCCCGTGTTTCCCGCCGATCGGAAAGCGTGATCGGCGGGAAACGCGGCCCGACAAGCCGACGCGGCCTCGCGGTCCGGCTTAGGGTCGGGGCATGACCGATCGACCCTTGGCCCTGATCACCGGCGCGTCCCGAGGCATCGGGCTCGCCATCGCCCGCCGCCTCGCCGACACACATGACCTGCTGCTTGGCGGCCGGGACGAGCAAGCCCTCGCCGAGGCCGGGGTCGGGACGCCGTGGCCCGTCGAGTTGACCGACCACGACGAGCTCGCCGGGGCCGTCGCCGGGCTCGGCCGGCTCGATGTGCTGGTGCACAGCGCCGGCATCGCCGAGCTCGGTCCGCTGGCCGAGGCGAGCGCCGACACCTGGCGGCGCACCCTCGACCTCAACGTCGTCGCCGTCGCCGAGCTGACCCGGCTCACGCTCCCGCTCCTGCGCGCCGCCCGCGGCCACGTCGTGCTGATCAACTCCGGCGCGGGGCGGCAGGCCAACGCGAACTGGGGCGTCTACGCCGCGAGCAAGTTCGCCCTGCACGCCTACGCCGAGGTGCTGCGGGCCGAGGAGACCGACCTGCGGGTCACCACCGTCTACCCCGGCCGCACGGCCACCGACATGCAGCGCGGCGTCCGCAGCCAGGAGGCCGGCGACTACCAGCCGGACCTCTACCTGCGCCCGGAGTCGGTCGCCGACGCCGTGCACGCCGCGGTCACGGCGGCGGACGACGCCCACGTCACCGAGATCGTCGTCCGCCCCCGACCGCGCTAGCGCAACCGCTTCGAGACGGCCGCGACACCCGCCTGGGCCTCCCGCCGGTCCACGCGGGTGGTCTCGCCGTCGGCCACGACCCGCTCCCCGGCGACCCACACGTCCTTGACCCGCCGCGTCCCCGACGCCCACACCAGGTTCGCCAGCACCTGGTCGTCCGGCGCGTCCAACCCGGTCGCGAACGCCGGGTCGTCCACGTCCACGTGCACGAGGTCGCCCCACCGCCCCGCCTCCAGCGCGCCGATGTCCTCGCGCCCCAACGCCGCCGCGCCGCCGCGGGTGGCCAGCAGCAACGCGTCGGCGGCCCGCATGGCGGTGGCGTCGAGCGTGGTCACGCGGGCCAGCAGGGCCGCCAGCCGCGCCTCCTCGAACAGGTCCAGGTCGTCGTTGGACGCCGGGCCGTCCGTGCCCAGGCCCACCGACACGCCCGCGTCCAGGTAGGACCGGATCGGCGCGATGCCGGACGCCAGCTTGGTGTTCGACCCCGGGCAGTGCGCGACGCCGACGCCGTGCTTGGCGTAGATCGCGACGTCCTCGGGCGAGAGGTGCACCGAGTGCGCCGACAGAACCCGCCCGCCGAGCACGCCCGCCTGCTCCAGCAGCTTCGGCACCGACCCGAACGCCGCCCGCTGGTCGACGTCCTCCTCCGGCGACTCGGCCACGTGGATCTGCAGCAACGCGCCCCGGTCCCGCGCGAGACCGGCGATCTCGCCCAGCGCCTCGGGCGCGATCAGGTACGCCGAGTGCGGCCCGTAGGACAGCTCGATCCGCTCGTGCGGCCCGAACCGGAGCCCGTCGGCGTCGATCCACCGGGTGATCTCGTCGGTCATCGGTCGCCACGGCAGGCCGGGCAGGTCCATGATCGCCGCGCCGAACACCACGCGGGACCCCGCGTCGAGGACGGCCTGGGTCAGCTGGGGGCCGTGGAAGTACATCTCGGAGCTGGTGGTGACGCCGTTGCGCAGCATCTCCACCGCGCCCAGCAGCATGCCCGCGCCGATGTCGGCCGGGGACATCTTCGCCTCGGCGGGCCACATGGCCTCGCGCAGCCACCGCAGCAGCGGGAGGTCGCCGCCCAGGCCGCGCAGCACCACCATCGGGCTGTGCGCGTGCGTGTTGACCAGGCCGGGCATGAGGATGCCGGTCAGCCGGCGCACCTCGCCGTCGAACGGCAGCGCGTCGGCGGCCGGGCCGACGTGGGCGATCCGGCCGTCCACGACGTCGACCACCGCGTCCCGCAGCACGGCGCAGGACGGATCGCAGGGCAGGACCACGGGGGCGTGCAGGCGCAACGACATGCCCCCGATCCTGCCGCACGCGACCGGTTCCGCACCCGCGGCCTCGGCTCCCGGGTCACTCGGCGATGGGCAGCGCCGCCCGGACCTCCCAGCCCCCGGCCGGCCGCTGCCCGGCCGCGAACGTGCCGCCCAGCAGCTCGACCCGCTCCCGCATCCCCACCAGCCCGAACCCGCCGGACCCGCCCACCGGGGCGGCCTTGGGCGCGCGCCCGTCGTCGGCGACCACCACGTGCACGACCCCGCCGTCCACCGCCACCGACACGTCCACCGCCGTCACGCCCTCGGCGTGCTTGCGCGTGTTGGTCAGCGACTCCTGCACCAGCCGCAGCACCGACCGACCCAGCGACGGCGGCACCTCCGACGGCAGGTCCAGCGACAGCCGCACCGGCTGACCCGACTGGGCGACCACCTGCTTCACGTCGTCGGCCAGGTCGCTGGTCGCGGCGGGCGCGGCGTCCGTCTCCGATCCGCGCAGCGTGCCGACCAGGCGCCGCATCGCGGTCAGCGCCTCGTTGCCGCTCTGCGCGATGATCGGCAGCACCTCCTGCGCCGCGGCGGGCACCGCTTGCGCCGCCTGGGCGTGCACGACGATCCCGGTCACGTAGTGCGCCACCACGTCGTGCAGCTCGCGGGCCAGCGCCATCCGCTCGGCGTGCTGAGCGGCGGCCACCTCGGCCCGCAGGGTCGTCGCGCGCTCGCGGTCCCGCGCCCGGAAGTACAGGCCGGTGCCGACCGACAGCACGAGCAGGATGGTCCCCGCCAGCACCTGTTGCCAGAACGTGGGCCCCGAGTAGTCGACGTCCGAGTAGTACCGCTCCCAGTACGACGGGCGGAGTGGCTGGGTGAACCCCACCGCGAGGACGAGTGCCACCACGCCGACGAGCACGCGCGGTAGCGGCGCCTGGCGCACCAGGATGGCGATCAGCGCCATCGTCGCCGCGCCCTCGGACAGCGTCGCGCCGGCCACCAGCACGGCCGGTCCGGCGGTCTCGTCCACCACGTCCAGCACCACCGACGACGCGACCAGCGCCGTGGCGGCGCCCAGGGCCGCGTCGAACGGCCGGCGCGGGGACAGCACGGCCAGCGCGCACACCACGGCCGTGCCGGGCAGCTGCCACCAGGACGTCCCGTCGCTCAGGGTCTCGCTGCCGGCGAAGAAGAGCAGCGCGCACGCCAGCGGCCACTGGCGCTTGGCCAGGGTGCGCCAGCCGAGGTGAGTGCTCTCCACGGGACGTCACCGTATGTCCTGACGGCTGATCCCGCGTCCTCCCCCGGTCGGGGAGGGGTGTCATCCGCGGGACTGACCCGAACGCGTGGCGAAATACCCCTGTGGCCGATGTCGGACGACGTGCGCGGGGGTGACTCTGGAAGGGCAGGTCGGGGAACGGAGGAACGACATGTTCACGGTTGTGGCGACGTGGGCCGGTGCGGTGCTGGGGCTGTTGGTGCTGGTCCTGATGGCGATCGCCGGCGTGCTGGTGGATTCGCAGCGGTGAGCCGTCACCCCTCGGCGCGGCGGCGGAGCAGTTCGGCGAGGCGCCCGGGGGACTGCGGTCGGGTGGTTTCCAGGGCCGCGTGGGAGAAGCGCGCGGGACCGCCGGTGCGGGCCCGGCGGGCGGCGGAGGCCTCCAGGCGGAACGCGGGGCGGTTGGTCGACGCCCGCTGCCGGGAGCGCAGCCACGACAGGCGGTGCAGCGACTCGGCGTGGTGGTCGGTGATGGTGACCTCGGCGAGGTCGAACGAGTGCAGGACGGCCCGGTTCAGCTCGACCACGGCGCGGTCGCGCCACAGGGTGCGCTCGGCGGAGGTGTCCAGGCCCAGGGCCTCGGCGACGGGCCGCGCGGCGCCGTAGCCGCCCTCGTCGGCGAGGCTGCGGGTGCCGACCTCGGAGCCGACGAACCAGGTGTTGAACGGGGCGGCGGGGTAGGTGACGCCGCCGATGCACAGCTTCATGTTGGTGATCAGCGGGACGGCGTGCCAGCGCAGGCCCAGCGAGCCGAACCACGGCAGCTCGGGGTGCTCCAGGCACACCTCGTGCACCACGTCCGGCGGGATGGTGAACAGCTTCGGCCCCTCGTGCGCGGTCTCCACGACCAGCGGCAGCACGTCGAACCGGCCGGGCCGCTCCGGTGGCCGCCACCCCATGCCCTGCACGGCGTCGGTGAACGCGGCGTAGCGCCGGTCGCCGGTGCCGTCGGCGTACCCCGCGTACCGGACGAGCTGCTCGTTCCAGATGCACGGGCCGGGCGCGGTGGGGGTGTCCGGGGCGAACACGGTGACCAGCGGGCGGACCTCGCCGCCGTTGGTGGCCAGCCGCAGGTGCTCCACGCACTCGCCGGCGACGGCGGCGGCGTTGCGGTAGCCGCGCAGGTCGCGGACCTTGAGCCGCCGCCACGGGACGCCGCTGGTGCACCAGCCGCTGTCGCGCAGCGCGATGCGCGTGCCGTAGGACAGCTCGGCGGTGGTGTGGCGGTACGTGCCGGTCTCGGCGATCTCGTCGCGGACCTCCGCCAGGCGGGGTCCGACGGGTCCGGCCTCGGGGTGGGCGATGTGGAACATGCGGAGGAAACCCTCCGCCGCGTCGATGTCGAGCGTTATCGGTTCGTTGTCTACGACGGTCACGGGCGGCAACCGTAGTTGCGGAACGACGTCACCCGTCACTGCCAGACGGGGCACACCGGGTGATCAACAAAGCCCACCCGATGGGGTGACGAAACGACCGACCGTCGCCGTCTCGACCACTCGATGACGTGGCTTTATGACACGGTCAGGTGGTCTCGATCCGGTCGAACATCAGGTCGTGGCTGACCCGGTCCTCCTCGACCGCCCGCTGCTCGAACTTCGTCACCGGCCGCCACTCCGGCCGCGGCGCCCACCCGTCGTACCGGTTGCGCAGCAGCGGCTCGGCGGAGCAGACCTCCAGCATCTGCTCGGCGTAGTGCTCCCAGTCCGTCGCGAGGTGCAGCGTGCCGCCCGGTTCGAGCCGCGAGGCCACCAGGCGCACGAACTCCGGCTGCACCAGCCGGCGCTTGTGGTGCTTCTTCTTGGGCCACGGGTCGGGGAAGAAGATCCGCACGCCGCTCAGCGTGCCGGGCTCGACGTGGTCGGTGAGCAGGTCCACGGCGTCGCCGCGCAGCACCCGCAGGTTGGTCGCCCCGAGCGCCTCGGCGCGCATCAGCAACTGCGCCAGGCCCGGCTTGTAGACCTCGACGGCGACGTAGTTGACGTCCGGGACCGCCGCGACGAGCTGCGCCGTCGTCTCGCCCATGCCGGAGCCGATCTCCAACAGCACGGGGGCGTCGCGCTCGAACCACGCGGCGAAGTCGACGGGACCGGCCGGGAGCGCCTTGACCTCACGGCCCAAGCGCTCCCAGTGGCGGTCCCACGCGCGCTGCTGCCCGACGGTCATCCGCTCCCCGCGTTGCACGTAGCTGACGACGGAACGGTGGTGCGGCGGGCGCTGGCTGGACGTCACAGGCGCACAGCCTAAGCAGCGACCGGTTACGCGATGTTCTCCAGGTCCTCGATCTGCTCACGCAGCGCGGCCGGCGTGAACGCGATCGGCTGCCGCGTGCCGGGTCCCCGGTGCGCCGGGAGGAGGTCCACCCAGCCGGGGTGCCGGTCGGTGAACTGCACGGTCGTCGGTTCGGCGGGCCCGTAGACGCCGCTCTCGGAGGGCACGAACTCCCAGTAGCCGACCTCGCCGTCGGCGGCCCACGGCACGAAGACCCAGCCCGGCCGGTCGGCGAGCAGGTCGGTCACCTCGTCCTCGACCGCGAAGCCCGCCGCCCGCGAGGGCAGCTTGCCGCGGGCCAGCGCCCGCAGCCACCACGGTGCCGGGGCGTCCGCGCCCACGGCCCGGAACAACGCCAGCACCTGCTGCTCGTCGGCCCGGTGCAGCCACGCCCGGCGGGTCTGCGCCGGCGTCGTGGCGATGCCGACACCGCCCGCGGGTTCGATCGCGTGCGACCATTCCAGTGCCATCATCGGTTCGACGCGAAGGGCGTGGTCGCGTTGCCGTGGCAGGTTCGTCGACCCGGTAGCCGACGAGTCGGCGTTCAGGTCCGGATCAAGCACCGTCACGGGTTCACCTCCGGAGGGTTCCTTGACGGGGGGGATCGGAATTCGCGTGCGGACGATCGCCGCCTCGCGATTCCCTGCTTTCCATCTGACCGGGTCCACACGTTCTTGTCATGGTGCTGTGCCGGAGTTCACGGGCTCTTAACGAACCCCTTACTCCGATTGCCGGGTGGAACTCCGTTGAAACATCCGAGACATGGAATAGTGTTGTGACCTCGACCACAGGGGGAATTTCGGGGATGCTCCGCCGGGCGTTGCTCGCCGCGCTCCTGATCGTGCTGTGCGCCCCGCCGCCGGCGCACGCGCAGACGATCCGCGACCAACAGTGGCACCTGGACGCGCTCGCCGTGCCCAAGGCGCACGAGTACTCGCGCGGCCGGGGTGTCGTGGTGGCCGTCGTGGACTCGGGCGTGGACGTCACCGTCCCCGACCTGGGCGGCGGCGCCGTGCTGCCGGGCACCGGGTTCGGCTCCGCGACCGGCACCGGCGGCACCCGGGACACCGACGGCCACGGCACCGCGATGGCCGCGCTGATCGCCGGCCGCGGCGTCGACGGCGGCGCGCAGGGCGTCGCGCCGGAGGCCACGATCCTGCCGGTGTCGGTGGGCTCGGACGGCGCGAAGTTCACCACCGCGGCGGTCGCCGAGGGCATCACCTGGGCCGTCGACCAGGGCGCGGACGTGGTCAACCTGTCCCTGACCTCCGAGGCCACCCTCACCCCCGACCTGCTGCGGGCCGTGAACCACGCGTTCGACCACGACGTCGTGGTGGTCGCGGGCACCGGCAACGACGGCGTCGAGCGCATCGGCGCGCCCGCCAACATCCGCGGCGTGCTGGCCGTGGCCGGCACCGAGCGCGACCTGGTGCCGTGGGGCTCGTCCAACACCGGCCCGGAGACGGTGCTGGCCGCGCCCGCGAAGGGGATCGTGTCCGCGGTGCCGAAGTCCGTCGTGGACACCGGGTACGCCGAGATGGACGGCACGTCCGCCGCGACCGCCCTGGTGTCCGGCGCGGCGGCCCTGGTCCGCGCCACCTACCCGGACATGAACGCCGCCAGCGTGGTGAACCGCCTGATCACGACGGCGACCGACGCCGGCGTGCCGGGCCGCGACGAGGCCACCGGCTTCGGCCAGGTCGATCCGGTCGCGGCGATCACCGCCGACGTCGCCGACGTCCAGCGCAACCCGCTGGCCCCGCCGCCGCGCACCACCGCCGCGCCCGTCCCGACGTCGTCGCAGCCGCGCGTCGAACGCGCCGTCAACGGACCCGCCTGGGGCGACGGCGCCCGCGCCGGGATCGTCCTCGGCGGCTTGCTGGCCATTCTCGTCGGCGTCGCCGTCGCCGGTGTCCTGTTGTCCCGGACGCGCCGGCCGGAGCCGCCGCCGCCGGTCCACCGGGAAATTCCACCGCCCCCGGAAGAATTCTGGAAACGCACGCAGTGGTGAATTCGGCGGCTACTCGTGCGCGTGGTACTCGACGGATTCCTTGGTCAGCTGGATGAACGCCTCCTCCAGCGATCCGCGCTGGGGGCTCAGCTCGTGCAGCGTGATGCCGTTGAGCGCGGCCAGCTCGCCGATGTGCGCCGACTCCAGGCCGTGGACGACCAGCGAGCCGTCCCCGTCGGTGACCCGCGCCTCGCGGGGCAGCAGCTCGCGCAACCGGTCCAGGTGCGGCGAGCGGACGCGCACGGCGTCCTCGGTGGCGTCCTCGATGAACTGCTCGGTGCTGGTCTGGGCGATCAGCCGGCCGCGCCCGATGACGATCAGGTCCTGGGCGGTCTGCGCCATCTCCGACAGCAGGTGGCTGGACACGAACACGGTCCGCCCCTGGTCGGCCAGCCGGTGCATGAACTGCCGGATCCACTGGATGCCCTCGGGGTCCAGGCCGTTGACCGGTTCGTCGAACAGCAGCACCTTCGGGTCGCCCAGCAGCGCGCCCGCGATGCCCAGCCGCTGCGACATGCCCAGCGAGAACCCGCCGGCGCGCCGCTTGGCCACCTGGGTGAGGCCGACGAGTTCGAGCACCTCGTCCACGCGCCGCGCGGGGATGCCGTTGGACTTCGCGAGCCACAGCAGGTGCGCCCGCGCGGACCTGTTGGGGTGCACCCACTTCGCGTCGAGCAGGGCGCCGACGGTGCCCAGCGGGCGGTGCAGCTCGTGGTAGGTCTTGCCGTCGATGAGGACCTTGCCGCTGGTCGGGCGGTCGAGCCCGAGGATCATCCGCATGGTCGTGGACTTGCCCGCGCCGTTCGGGCCGAGGAACCCGGTGACCCGGCCGGCCTCGACGGTGAACGACAGGTCGTCCACCGCGACGGTGCGTCCGTAGTGCTTGGTGAGTCCGGTCGCTTCGATCATGACAGCTCCTGTCCGATCCGTGAGGCGAACCTAAACGACGGAGGTCCGGGCCACCTCCCCGAAAGGCGACCCGGACCTCCCCCTTCCCCCGTTCCCGCCCGGCCGGCCCCGATTCCGCCCGGATGGGGTACCACGACTAGGCGTCCCGGCGCTTCGCGACCACGAGGGACACGATGAAGAACGCCAGCGCGATGGCCGCGAAGTAGGCCAGCGACCCCCAGGGCGACAGCTCGCCCGGCACCGGCGGCCCCGCGTTCTCCGGGATGCCGCTGCCGTCCGACTCGCCCAGCACGAACTTGTTGGCCACGGTGAACGGCAGCCACTTCTGGATGTCGTCGCCGATCTTGGGGATCAGCGTGACCAGGTTCTCCACCAGCAGCGCGAACACCAGGATGATCGACACCGCGCCGGCGGTCTGGCGGACCAGCGTGCCGACGCCCAGCGCGAGCAGCGAGCCGGCCGCGAAGACCAGCGAGATGCCCAGGACGTGCCGCCAGTCGTTCGCGCTCTCCAGCGCGAGCTGCGAGTGGTCGGACACGATCAGCCAGCTCAGCCCCCACGAGCCGAACCCGACCAGCAGGCCGACCGCGGCGGACAGCAGCGCCACCACGACGCCCTTGGCCACCAGCGGCGAGACCCGGTCGGGCACCGCCTGGAACGTCGCCTTGATCGTCCCGAACCGGTACTCGGTGGTGATCGCCAGCGCGGCCATCACCATGATCACCATCAGGCCGAACTGGTACATGAACGCCGAGGCGACCACCGGCATCGCGCCCTCGGTCGAGTTCGCCGCGATGATCGCGGTGAAGCCGATCGACAGCCCCAGGGCCAGGAGCATGCACCACCACGGCGAGCGGGTGGTGAACAGCTTGATCCGTTCGACAGCGAGCAGAGTCATCTCGGTCGTCACTTCCCCGTCTCGGCCGCGTGGTACTCGACAGAATCACCGGTGAGCTGCATGAACGCCTCTTCCAGCGAACCCCGCTGCGGGCTCAGCTCGTGCAGCACCACGCCGGCGGAGGCCGCGATGTCACCCACCTGGTCACTGGTCGCACCCGACACGGTGAGCGCGCCGTCCTCGCCCTCGCGGACGGTGAACCCCTTGTCCAGCAGCATCGCGCCGAGCTTGTCGGCGTGCGGGCTGCGCACCCGCACCGTGTTCTCCGTCGAGCGCTCCACGAACTCCGTGGTGGTCGACTGCGAGATCAGCTTGCCCCGGCCGATCACGACCAGGTCGGACGCGGTGAGCGCCATCTCCGACAGCAGGTGGCTGGACACCAGCACGGTCCGCCCCTCGGCGGCCAGGCCCTGCATGAACTGGCGGATCCAGAGGATGCCCTCCGGGTCGAGGCCGTTGACCGGTTCGTCGAACAGCAGCACCTTCGGGTCGCCCAGCAGCGCGCCCGCGATGCCCAGCCGCTGCGACATGCCCAGCGAGAACCCGCCGGCGCGCCGCTTGGCCACCTTGGTCAGGCCGACCAGGTCCAGCACCTCGTCCACCCGCCGCGAGGGCAGGCCGTTGGACTTGGCGAGCCACTCCAGGTGCGCGCGGGCGGACCGGTTGGGGTGCACCCACTTGGCGTCCAGCAACGCGCCGACGGTCCGCAGGGGACGGTCGAGCTGCGTGTAGGGCTTGCCGTCGATGAGCACCTTGCCCGACGTCGGCCGGTCGAGGCCGAGGATCATCCGCATGGTGGTGGACTTGCCCGCGCCGTTGGGCCCGAGGAAGCCGGTGACGCGACCCGGCGCGACGGTGAACGACAGGTTGTCCACCGCCACCGTGTTCCCGTAGCGCTTGGTGAGGCCGATCGCCTCGATCATGGTTTCTCCCCTGGAACGGCACATCCCCCGGTCTCGGCGAGAACTCTGCCCGGTCCAGGGGGTCGACCACATCGGTCTGTAGTTGACTCGTGGGTGCGACTTCAGTCTTATCGTGGCCGCTACCTCGGTTGTAGTAATCCGTGATCACCCTGAGTGCTCCCCTGAGCCGGCACCCGGGCGACCCTCGGGGCTAGGGCTTCACGAGGCCGTGCTGGTAGGCGAGGGCCACCAGTTGGGCGCGGTCGCGGGCGCCCAGTTTGGTCAGGGCTCGGCTGATGTGGGTCTTGGTGGTGGCCGGGCTGATCACCAGCTCGCGGGTGATCTCCTCGTTGCTCAACCCCTGCGCGGCCAGGGCCACGACCTCGCGTTCGCGGGCCGTGAGCTGGGCGAACGCGTTGTGGTCCACGGCGGACCGCGGCGCGCCGCGGGACAGCAGGCGCTTGGTCAGGCCCGGTGACAGGAGTTCCTCGCCGCCGGCCACCACCCGGATGCCGTGCAGCAGTTGGGCGGGGTCGGTGTTCTTCAGCAGGAACCCGCTGGCTCCCGCCGTGAGGCCCTCCACCACGTAGTCGTCCTCGTCGAACGTCGTGAGGATCAGCACCCGCACTCCGCTCGACGCCGGGTCCGCGGCGATGCGCCGGATGCCCTCCAGGCCGTCCACGCCGGGCATCTGGACGTCCATCAGCACCACGTCCGGCTTGAGCTCCGCGGCCAGCGCCGCCGCCGTGCCGCCGTCCGCCGCCTCGCCGACCACGGTCATGTCCGGTTCGCTGTCCACCAGCACCCGGAAGCCGCCCCGCACCAGCGCCTGGTCGTCGGCGATGAGCACCCTGATCACGCGTCCCCCTCCACCGGCAGCACGCAGCGGACCTCGAAACCGCCCTCGACCGGGCCGGCGGCGAGGGCGCCGCCCAGGGCGTGGGCCCGCGCGGTCATGCCCTCGATGCCGTGGCCTGCGCCGGTGCCCGCGCCGGTCCCGTTGTCCCGGACCACCACTTCCAGCTCGGACGCACGATAGGTCAACTCCAGCCGGACCCGCGTGGCGCGCGCGTGGCGGCGGACGTTGGTGAGGGACTCCTGGATGATCCGGAACGCGGCCAGGTCCACGGCCAGCGGCAGGGGCCTCGGGTCGTGCGTCTTCAGCTCCACCGAGACGCCCGGCACGTCCAGCAGCTTGTCCAGGTGCTTCAGGCCGCCCGACGCGGTCAACGTGCGGGGTTCGTCGGAACGCATCACGCCCAGCAGCACGCGCACCTCGGCCAAGCCGTCGTCGCTGATCCGCTTGATCGCGTTCAACGCCGCCACGACCTGCTCCGGCCGCCGTTCCATGACGTGCACGGCCACGCCGGCCTGCACGCTGATCGCGGCCATCGTGTGCCCGAAGACGTCGTGCAGCTCGCGGGCGATCACCAGGCGTTCCTCGGCGGCCTGCGCCTTGGCCTGGTCGGACCTGGCCTGCGCGACGCGTTCGGCCCGCTCCCGGGCGCCGGCCGCGAAGGCGCGGTGGGAGAACACGGCCGCGCCGAGGGCGGTCGCCGCCGCCTCCAGCGGGATCGCGTTGAGGACCTGGTCGGAGAACCACTGGCCGCCCAGGGTGAAGCGGACGGTGAGGACGGTGACCACCGCCGTGGCGACGCCGCCGAGCACCCCGGCCTTCCAGCCCCGGTAGGCCGCGAGGGTGTAGCAGGCGATCAGGGCGGACGCGGTGACCAGCCGGCCGTGGTAGTCGAACGCGAACCACAGGGCGGTCACCGCGTTGGCCGCCACCAACGTCAGCACGGGCGTCCGGCGGCGCACCGCCAGGGCCGCGGCGAGCGCCACCGCCAGCCCGATCGCGCCCCAGCCGGTGGAACCCGCCGGTCCCGGCGGCCCCACCTCCAGGAAGCTCGTCCCGAGCACGAGGACGGCGAGCCCGCCGCCCAGCGCGACGTCGGCCAGTGGCACTCGCGACACGTCAGCCCCCCACCGTCACCAGCGCACGCATCCCGTCCGCCGCGAACATCCTGCCCGTCCGGGTGTCGGTCACCCACGTGACCAGCGCGTACGGGCCGGCCGGGAGGTCGGCGTCGAGCACCGCGGACCGGCCGGGCGACAGCGGCACCACGCCGGTCGGCCCGCCGGTGAACGGCGCGGGGCCGGCGCCGCGGAAGAACGCCCCGAGGTCGGCGTCGGTCGTGCCGGGCCGGACGGGCATCAGCATCGCCTCGTTGACGTGCGGCGACAGGTTGACCACGCGCACCGACCCGGTGATCGCGGCGGGCGCGACGAACCGCCCGTCCAGCACCACCACGACCTGGTCCGCCGGCCCGTGCCCACCCCCGTGACCGGGTACGACCCGCACCGGCCGGACGCGGTCGGCGAGGTCGGGCAGCCCGACGTCCCGGAAGTCCACCAGCAGGTGGTCGCCCGGCGACACCCGGATCGTCACGGCGGCCGGGGTCCGGGCCACCGCCACGCCGCCCAGCATCTCGGCGTCCCGCGCGACGGCCCTGCCGCCCTCGACGGGGTCGGGCCCCATCGCCCGGGTCAGGTCGGCGAGGTACCGCTCGCGCGAGACCCCGGCCCGGAGCCGGACCAGGCCCAGCCACGCGCCGGCCGGATCGCTGCTCGACACGGCGAACGTCACCGCGCCCGCGCCGATCGTGCTCGGGGCGTCGAACCCGCCGACCCCGACCGCGATGTCCACGCGCTGCCCTTCCCGGGCCTGTTGTCCATGGGCCACGGCCTGCACGGGCGCCACCACCACACCGGCCGCCGCCAACACCGCCACAACGAGTCGCTTCATGCCGGGAACCCTGCTCGGCCACCCCCGGTCGCCGCGTCAGCCCGGCGCCGACACCACGCGCGTACCGCCCGGGGCCGACACCTACCGCCCCGGTCGTACGCGGTCCAGCGGGGTCTGGCGCAGCGCGGTGACGCAGGCCGCGATCGCCGGGTGCCCGCCCCCGCCCCGGCGGTAGGCGATGGCGGTCCGGCGGCACACGTCCAGCGGCACCAGCCGCACACCCGCAAACGGTTGCGCGGCACCCAGCTCCGGCACGAGCGCCACCCCCTGACCGGCCGCGACCAGCGCCAACACCGCCGTGAAGTCGTCCACGTGGTGCCGCACGCGCGGGGTGAAGCCGTGCGCCTCGCACACCCGGGTCGCCACCGTGTGGCACAGCGTCCCCGGCGTCCCGGCCACCCACGCCGCCTCGCGCGCCGACGCCACCGGGGCGTCCCCGGTCTCGAACCCGGCGGGCACCGCCAGGAACACCGTCTCGTCCAGCAGCGGCACGGAGTCCAGGCCGGGGTCCGGCGCGACCGGCGCGATGTCGTAGTCGTGCACCAGCGCCACGTCCAGCCGGCCGTCGCGCAGCGCGTCGGGCATCTCGACCGGGTCCAGCTCGCTCACCATCAGGTCCAGCGCCGGGTGGTCGCGGGCCAGCGCCACCAGCGCGGCCGGCAGCAGGGTGCGCACGGCGGTCGGGAACGCGCCGATCCGGACCGTGCCGGACACGCCCGCGCGGGCCGCCTCCAGGGTCGCCGACGCCGCCTCCAGCGTCGCGAGGATCGACTCGGTGTGCCGGACCAGCTCCGTCCCGGCGGGGGTGAGGGTGACCCGGCGGCCGGTGTGCTCCAGCAGCGGCACGCCCGCTTCGCGTTGCAGCGCCGCCAATTGCTGGGAGACTGCCGAGGGTGTGTAGGCATGGGCTTGAGCGACCGCCGCGATCGTGCCCAGGTGGGCGAGGTCGCGGAGCAGGCGCAGGCGGCGGACGTCGAGCATCAGTCGAGCTTACGTTTTCGTTGAGGAACGCGAACTGGTGCTTCACGTTCCCGGACCGCATCCTGGCACCATGCTGACCGGCCTGTTCGTCCCGCTGATCACCCCGTTCGACCGCGAGGACCGCGTGGCCCTCGACGCGCTGGAAGCCCTGGCCGACCAGGTGCTGGCCGACGGGGCGACCGGCCTGGTCGCGCTCGGCACCACCGGCGAGCCCGGCGCGCTCACCCCCGCCGAGCAGCGGGCGGTGCTCAACCTGACCGCCCGGGTCTGCCACGAGCGCGGCGCGCAGTTGCTGATCGGCGCGAACTCGCCCGAGGCGCTGCGCGACGCCGCCGGCCGGGGCGCGACCGCCGCGCTGACCCTGGTCCCGCCGTTCCTGCGGCCGGGCGAGGAGGGCGTGGTCGCCTACTTCACCAAGGTCGCCGCCGAGAGCCCGGTGCCCCTGGTCGTCTACGACATCCCCTACCGCACCGGCCAGCACCTCTCGGCCGCGACGCTGCGCCGGCTCGCCGCGCTGCCGAACGTCGTCGGCGTCAAGCACGCGCCCGGCGGCGTCACCGACGACACCGTGGACCTGCTCGCCGACCCGCCCGCCGGCTTCGCGGTGCTCGGCGGCGAGGACGCGTTCCTCTCGCCGCTGCTCGCGCTCGGCGGCCACGGCGGCATCCTGGCCTCCGCGCACGTCGCGACCAGCCGGTTCGTCGAGTTGATCGAGGCGTGGGAGAAGGGCGACCTCACGGCCGTCCGCGCGCTCACCGGCCCGCTCGGCGCGTTGTCGCGGGCGTTGTTCGCCGAGCCGAACCCGACCGTGATCAAGGGCGTCCTGCACGCGGAGGGCCGCATCCCGACCGCGGAGGTCCGCCTGCCGTTGCTGCCCGCGAGCGCCGCGCACGTCGAGGAGGCCGTGCGCCGGGCTACCGCCCTGGGCTGACGCCGTACCGCCGTGGTCGCAGGCCCGGGATTACCGTCCCGGGCCGACGCTTCCGGAGGCCGCTGACCAGCAGCATCCCGGGGCATGAGACGACGTGGCTTCCTCGGGCTGATGGCCCTCGCCGCCCTGGCGGGCTGCGGCACCGGCGCGGCGGGCAACACCGGCCGCCTCACGTTCACCAACCCGCTGCGCATCCCGCCGGTGCTGGACCCGCGGCCGGGCGCGGACGGCGTGAAGCGCTACCCGCTGGCGCTGCGGCCGGGCGAGACCGAGTTCCTGCCGGGCAAGCCCGCCCGCACCTGGGGGATCAACGGCGGCTACCTCGGCCCGACCCTGCGCGCCCGGCGCGGCGACCGCGTCGCGATGGCCGTCACGAACCTCCTGCCCGAGGCGTCCACCCTGCACTGGCACGGCATGCGCCTGCCCGCCGCGATGGACGGCGGCCCGCACCAGATGATCGCCGCCGGCGGGACGTGGACCCCGGCCTGGACGGTCGACCAGCCCGCCGCCACGACCTGGTACCACCCGCACCCGCACGGCGTGACGGCCGAGCACGTCTACCGGGGTCTGGCGGGCATGTTCATCGTCGACGACGAGCACTCCGCCGAGCTGCCGCACACCTACGGCGTGGACGACGTGCCGCTGATCGTGCAGGACAAGGTCTTCGACGCCGACGGCCAGTTGGAGGAGGACTTCGGCGGCACCTGGGGCCTGCTCGGCGACCAGATCCTCGTCAACGGCACGCACAGCCCGTTCTTCGAGGTCAAGGCGTCGCGGACGCGGTTCCGCATCCTCAACGGGGCCGGCGCGCACGTCTTCACCATCGGGTTCGCCGACAACCGGGAGTTCCAGGTGATCGCCTCCGACGCCGGTCTCCTGCCCGAGCCGGTGACCGTCGACCGGGTGAAGGTCAGCCCGGGTGAGCGGTTCGAGGTCGTGGTCGAGTTCCAGCCCGGCGAGACGGTGCTGCTCAAGGGCTTCGACGGCGACTCGGTGATCGAGGACGGCGACTACGACCTGCTCGAACTGCGCGCCGCCGCGACCCTCGCCCCGAGCCCGGCCCTGCCCGCGACCCTCGCCGCCCGCCCGCCGGTCGAGCCGGGCGCGAAGACCAGGACGTTCAAGCTGGGCGGCTCGAACATCAACGGCCGGAACATGGACCCGGCCCGCATCGACGAGGTCGTCCCGGCGGGCGCGCGCGAGGTGTGGGAGATCGACAACATCACCTACGACCACAACTTCCACGTGCACGAGGTGGCGTTCCGCATCCTCGACATCGACGGTGCGGAACCCCCGCCCCACCTGCGCGGCCCGAAGGACACCGTCTACGTGCCCGGCAAGACCAAGGTGCGGCTGGCGGTGGAATTCGGCCACCACACCGACCCGACCATGCCGTACATGTACCACTGCCACATCCTGGAACACGAGGACAAGGGCATGATGGGCCAGTTCGTGATCGTCGAACCGGGCACCGAGGACAGCACCCCGCGCACGCTCTCCCTGACCGGCGCGGGCCACGCCCACCACGGAGGCTGATCGGGGCCGGACCCGGCGCCGGCCGGTGTCAGGCCGCGAACCAGCGGTCCAGGACGGCCGCCGCGCCGTCCTCCAGCACGGTCCCGGTGACGGCGTCCGCCACCTCCTGAACGGTCGCCGGCGCCTGGCCCATCGCCACCCCGTGCGCCGCCCAGCGCAGCATCTCCACGTCGTTGTGCCCGTCGCCGATGGCCAGGGTGTCGGACTCCGCGACCCCCAGCTCCGCGCGCAGCAGCTCCAGCGCCGACCCCTTGCTCACGCCCGTCGGCGCGACGGTCAGCCAGGGCTCGCCGTGGTCCACCCACCAGGCCACGTCACCCAGCGAGACGTCCGCCAGCCGCAGCGACACCTCCTCCGGCGTGCGGCCGATCCACCGCATGACCAGCCGGGACGTGGGTTCCGCCGTCAGCTCCGCCAGGTCCACCTCGCGCACCACGCCCCACAGGTCGCCCTCGGGGAACCGGCCCAGCGACCGGTTGCCCTCGCCGGTCACCTCGGTGGCGAACACCGCGCCGGGGAACAGGTCCCGCAGCAGCTCGACGGTCGGCCGCGCGTCGAACGCGACCTGCCGCACCACCTCGCGGGACGACGTGTCCCACCACACCGCGCCGTTCGAGCAGATCGCGGTGGTGCCGCGCAGCTCCAGGTCGTCCACGACCGGCCGGGTCCCGATGAGGCTGCGGCCGGTGGACAGGACCACGTGCGCGCCGTGGTCGACCGCCCGGTGGATCGCCGCGCGCACCGCGGGGGCGACCTCCTCCTGACCGACTCGGGTGATGGTGCCGTCGATGTCCAGGGCGATGAGGCGAGGTCTCCAACTCACCGGCGTCACCCTAATGGACGGCTATTAATGAATAGTGGTTCAATAACTGGGTGCCACGACCGCAGTCGATCAGCGACGAACGGCTCCTCACCGCCACCGCGACCGTGATCGGCCGCAGGGGGCCGGGCTTCACGATCGCCGACGTGGCGCGCGAGGCCGGGGTGTCGGTGGGCACGGTCGCGCAGCGGTTCGGGTCGAAGGCGGGCCTCCTCCGCGCGCTGACCAGGCAGACCACCGCCGACGTCGAGCGCCGGATGCGCGCGGCGGCGGAGGGGCTCGACCCGGTCGAGGGGCTGCGGCGGGCGTTGCTGACGTGGTTCGAGGGCATGACCGACCCGGTCGAGGCGGGCAACCACCTCGCGCAGCTCGGCGTGGACCTGATCGACCCGGACCTGCGGGCGCTGCTGGCCGAGCACTACGCGGCGACCGAGCGCACGGTGCTCGCCCTGGTGCGCGCGGCGGACCTCCCGCACGCGCCCGACCCGGAACGCGCGGCGCGGGTGCTCACGGTGGTGGTCTTCGGGGTCTCGATGGACTGGTCGGTCCGGCCGCGCGGCGCGCTGGCCGATCGGCTCGCGGAGGACGTGGACGCGGTGCTGGACGCGTGGAAGGGGAGATGAATGTCGTTGGAGGGCAAGGTCGCGGCGGTCACGGGGGCCACTCGCGGCGCGGGTCGGGCCATCGCGGTGGAACTGGGGGCGAAGGGGGCGACGGTGTTCGTCGGCGGGCGGTCGACGCGCGCCGCGAAGTCGTCCATCGGGCGGGACGAGACGATCGAGGAGACCGCGGAGCTGGTGACCGCGGCGGGCGGGCGCGGCATCCCCGTGCGGTGCGACTTCACCGTCGTCGAGGACGTGGACGCGTTCCGCGACCGCATCGAGTCCGAAGTGGACGGACAGCTCGACGTCCTGGTGGACGACGTCTGGGGCGGTGAGCAGGCGGTCGAGTTCAAGCCGTTCTGGGAGGTGGACCTGGAGCGGCAGCTCGGCATGTGGCACAACAGCGTCCGCGCGCACCTGGTCGCGCTGCACCGGTTGGTGCCGCTGGTGATCCGCAAGCCGGGCGGGCTGGTCGTGGAGGTCACCGACGGGGACGACGACGAGTACTACTCGGGCATGCTGGCCTACGACTCGGTCAAGGTCGCGGTCCGGCGGATGGGCCGCGTGCTCGCCAAGGACGTCGACAAGTACGGCACCACGTCGGTCGCCGTCACGCCGGGGTTCCTGCGGTCGGAGGAGATGCTGGCGCACTTCGGCGTCACCGAGGAGAACTGGCGGGACGCGGTGCCGCAGTCGCCGCACTTCGTCATGGCGGAGAGCCCGCACTACGTGGGCCGCGCGATCGCCGCGCTGGCCGCCGACCCCGACCGGCACCGGTTCACCGGGCAGGCGCTGGCGTCCTGGACCCTCATGCGCGAGTACGGGTTCACCGACATCGACGGCACCCAGCCGGACTGGGGCCGCTGGAACGAGGACGTGGTCAAGGCCGAGCTGGACCCGACCACCGTGGACGCGTCCAAGTACCGCTGACCGAGTCAGGGGGTGCCGGTGGCCCCTATTGGCTGAACCACCGCGTTCCGCCGGTCCGTACGGCTCAGCAGGTCACGAAGGGAGAACCTGATGAGCCGCAGGATGCCAGACCAGGGCCGCGCTCGGCGGTGGACCATCGCGGCGGGACTCGTCGCGGTGGTCGCCGCCGGCGCGGGCACCGCCCTCGCCATGGGCGGCGGATCGGCGCGATCGGCCTGCCAGGGCCAGGCCTTGACGTTCTCCGCCGAGGGCGGCGCGCCCGGGGTCACCAGCAACCGGTTCCCCGCCGGCACGCGGCTCCGGATCACCAACCTGGACAACGGGAAGTCCGCGACCCTGCCGGTGGTGGGCGTCTCGGGCAGCTGCGCCCTGTTGAACAGCGCGGCGATGGAGCAGCTCCGCGAGCCCGGCAAGAACCTGATCCGCCGCAACACCGTCGAGGTGGTGTCCCCGGCCGCCGCCACGACGTCCGCCCAGGCCCGACCTTCCGGTCAGCAGGTCTGCAACGGCAACACTGTCACCGTGTCCGGCGACGGCGGCGCGCCGGGCGCGACCAGCGACCAGTTCCCGGTGGGCACGCAGCTCAAGATCACCAACCTGGACAACGGCAAGTCCACCACGGTCCCGGTCGTCGGCCCGTCGGGGAGCTGCGCGCTGCTCAACACGGCGGCCTTCGAGCAGGTCCGCGAGCCCGGCAAGTTCCTCATCCGCCGGGCGCTGATCGAACGCGTGTGAGCCCGCGTCCGGCCCGGTCAGACGTCGCCGGGCCGGACCAGCCCGGTCTCGTAGGCCAGCACCACGGCCTGCACCCGGTCCCGCAGGTCCAGCTTCGCCAGGATGCGCCCCACGTGCGTCTTCACCGTCGCCTCGGACAGGAACAGCTTGCGCGCGATCTCGGTGTTGGACAGCCCCTTGGCGATCAGCACCAGGACCTCGCGCTCCCGCTCGGTCAGCACCTCCAGCACGGCCGCGTCCCGCAGCTCCCCGCCGCTCTCGCCGAGGAACCGGCTCAGCAGCCGCTTGGTCACCGACGGCGAGACGACCGCGTCCCCGGAGGCCACCGCCCGCAGCGCCGAGACCAGGTCACCGGGCGGGGTGTCCTTGAGCAGGAAGCCCGATGCGCCGTTGCGCAGCGCCGACAACGCGTACTCGTCCATGTCGAACGTGGTCATGACCAGGACCTTCGCCGTGCCGGCCTCGGCGATCCGCTTGGTCGCCTCCACGCCGTCCAGCACCGGCATGCGCACGTCCATCAGCACCACGTCCGGCTTGAGCGACGCGGCCATGTGCACGGCGTCGAGGCCGTCGCCGGCCTCGCCCACCACGTCGATGTCCTCCTGCGCGCCGAGCACCATGCGGAAGCCCATCCGCATCAGTTCCTGGTCGTCCACAAGCAGTACTCGGATCACGCTCTCCACCCTATGACGGCACCACCGGCAGCACGGCCCGGACGCGCCAGCCACCACCGGGGTTCGGACCTGCCTCCAACGTGCCACCCAGCACGCCGGCCCGCTCGCGCATGCCGATCAACCCGTTGCCGCCGGATACCGCGACCAGGTCGTGCGGCGTGCCGAACCCGTCGTCCACGACCTCCAGCGCCACGTGCTCGCCCGCGCGGGCGACCCGGACCACGGCCGACGCGCCGGTCCCGGCGTGCTTGAGCGTGTTGGTCAGCGCCTCCTGCACGATCCGGTACAGCCCCAGCCCCAGGCCGGCGGGCAGGTCGGCGAGGTCGCCGGAGGTCTCCAGCCGCACCGGCAGCCCGGCCGCGCGCAGGTTCTCCGCCAGGTCGCCGAGGTCGGCGGCGCCCGGCTGCGGCGCCCACTGCGTGCCCGACTGGTCCTCCTGACGCAGCACGCCCAGCAGCCGGCGCAGCTCGGTCAACGCCTGCCGGCCGGTCTCGGCGATGGTCCGCACGGCCGCCTCGGCCAGCTCGGGCTGCGACTTGATCGCGTACCCGGCCCCGTCGGCCTGCACCACCATCACCGACACCGCGTGCGCCACGACGTCGTGCAGCTCGCGCGCGATCCGCGACCGCTCCTCGCCCACCGCGATCCGCGCTTGCTGGTCCCGCTCGGTCTCCAGCAGCTTGAGCCGCTGCTCCAGTTCCCGCTGGTAGGCGCGCCGCGCGCCGACGAACTCGCCGAGCGCCCAGCTGAACCCGAAGATCACGACGACGAGGAAGACCAGGAACACGGCCTCGGGCACCCCGCCGACCCGCGCCACCGCCCACACGACGGTGCCCAGCGCGAGCCACCCCGCGTAGAGCAGGGCCGGGCGGCGGCCGACGAACGCGACCATCGTGTAGAGCGCGACGGCCAGCGCGAAGTCGGCCGGCCGGACGGCGAGGCCGGTCTCCAGGGTGCCGTGGGTGAGCAGCTGGATGACGCCGCCACCCAGGATCGTGTAGCTCGACCCGACCGGGTACTTGCGGCGGAAGGCCACCGGGACGATGAGCAGCAGCGAGACGAAGAACAGCGTGGGCGGCGTCACCACGTCGCCGTAGGACACCATCGCGCCGAGGTCGAACAAGAACAGCAGCCCGGCGATCAGGGAGTCCCCGAACACCGGGTGAGCACGCATCCACAGGCTCAGCCGCCGCACGTCACCAGCCTAAAGAGAGGTCAGACCGAGCGCGTCGCGCCACGGTCTGACCTCGGTCTAGTCCTCTGGACGGATGACGTGCACGGGCCGTCCGGTGATCGTCTCAGCGAGTCGTCTTGATCTGCCTCGGGTCGATCTGCGTGGGGTCCACCCGGGTCGTGTCGACCGGGCGGCCCCGCGTGGTGTCCACCGGCGGGACCGGCTCGACCCGCACCGCCTGCGACGGCACGTTGTGCTCCCGCTCGTACAACCGGTGCTCCTCGGCCATCTCGTCGGCCAGCTGTTGCTGGAGCTGCCGGTCGCGGATGCGACCCAGGATCATCATCGTCACCGCGTGCACCAGCGCGAGCAGCAGGAGCACGACGCCGAGCTTGACGACGACGTCCTTGACCGGGTCGCCGGTGTCCACGGTGATGATCGACACCAGCGCCAGCAGACCCAGCACCACGAGGTGGAACAGCACCGTGGCGAGCGCCGTCATGGACCGGGCCGCTTCCGGGTCGCCGTACGCCCGGTTCATGTAGGCCCGGCCGCTGCGGTAGATCAGCTGGCCGTCGATCAGCACCAGAACCACGCCGAGCAGCAGGAAGACCGCATAACCCTGTTCCATGACGTGACCTCCCTCTCCGCCGTTGGCAATACCCCGAGCGGCCCGTTCGGAAACCGGACCCGGACCCCGCGTGGCACGATCTCCGTCGTGACAGCCCAGGCGCAGCAGCTCGCCGGCCCGCTCTCGGCGGCCGTGGCGAACCTGTGCGTGCGGCTGCAACCGCAGGTGTCGCCGACCACCGCGGCCGGGTTCCGCGAGGTGCTGCGCCGGTTGTCCGCGCCGTTGCAGGTCGCGGTGGCGGGGCGGATCAAGTCCGGCAAGTCGACGTTGGTCAACGCGCTGATCGGCCGCCGGGTCGCGCCGACGGACGTGGGCGAGTGCACGCGGCTGGTCACGCGCTTCCAGTACGGGACGGTCGACCGCATCGAGGTGGTGTTCACCGACGGGCGCAAGCAGGTGCTGCCGTTCGACGCGAACGGGGGCATCCCGGCCGAGCTCGGCGTGGACGTCGAGCGGGTCTCGCACATCGAGGCGTACCTGACCAACGCGGTGCTGCGGGACCTGACCGTGATCGACACCCCGGGCCTGGGCTCGCTGGACGCCGCGTCGGTCGCGCGCACGGAGGCGTTGCTGGGCAACGAGCTGGACCCGGTGTCGCGCAGCGCGGTGGCCGGCGCGGAAGCCGTCCTCTACGTGGTGACCCAGGGCGTGCGGCAGGACGACCAGCAGGCGCTGGCCGCGTTCACCGCCGCCACGGCGAGCCGCGAGGCCGGCCCGGTGAACGCCATCGCCGTGCTGAACAAGGCCGACACCATCGCCGCGGAGACCGTCGAGGGCGCGGACGGCGACACGTGGCAGGCGGCGGTCCTGCTCGCCGAACGCCAGGCGCACACCCTCAAGCCGCGCGTGGCGGACGTGCTGCCGGTGATCGGCCTGGTCGCGGAGTCGGCCGAGACCGGCGGGTTCACCTCGGCCGACGCCGACGCGCTGCGCAAGCTGGCCGAGCTGGACGACGCGACCCGCGAGACCATGCTGATCTCGGCCGACCTGTTCGTGAGCTGGGAGTGCGACGTGCCGGTGGGCGTGCGCACGCGGCTGCTGGAGAAGCTCGACCTGTACGGCATCCGCTGCGCGCTGACCGCCCTGGACGCGGAGCCGGCGATCACCGCGGGCGCGTTGCGCCGCAAGCTGCTCGACGCGTCCGGCCTGGAAGGGGTGCGCGGCAAGCTCAACGCGGTGTTCCGGTCGCGCGCCGACGGGATCAAGGCCGCCGCCGCGCTGGCGTCGGTGACCGCGCTGGCCGCCGCGTCCGGCGACCCCGGCGAGCGGCAGCGCGTGCACGACGCCATCGAGGTGCTGCTGGCCAAGCCCGAGGCGCACCAGTTGCGGCTGCTGGAGGCGTTGACGCTGGTGGCGTCCGGCGCCGTGGCGCTGCCCGCGGACCTGGCCGACGAGGTGCTGCGCTTCGGCACGTCACCGGACCCGGCCGAGCAGTTGGGCCTGCGCGGGCGCCCGCCGCAGGAGCTCATCGCGTACGCGCTGGAACGCGCCGGCTGGTGGCGGTCCTTCGCGTCGTTCGGCGCGACACCGGCGCAGAGCCGGGTCGCGCACGTGGTGCACCGGGCGTACTTCCTGATCTGGCAACAACTCCGGGGGCGGCGATGACGGACGGAACCCAACCTGCGCCGACGGCGTCCGACCCGGGTGTGGAGACGACCATCGCCGGTGAGCTGCTCGACCAGGCGCTGGCCGAGCGGCGCGCCCTGGTGCAGCTCTGCCTGTACGCGTTGGACCGCGCCCGGTCGTCGGGCGTGGTCGAGCGGATCGAGGAGGGCCTGGCGGGCATCGGCGTGACCGCCGTGCGGCCCGACGGCGAGCGGTTCGACCCGTCCCGGCACGAGGCGGGCGGCACCGTGCCCACCGACGACGCGTCGCTGGACGGCGTGGTCGCCGAGACCGAGGTGGTCGGGTTCGTCGACCGCGGGCGCACGCTGCGCGCGCCGATCGTCACGGTCTACACGGCCCGATGAGCACGCTCCCGCAGACCGTCCGGCAGACCCGCGAACGGCTGACCGCCCTGGTGCGCTCGATCGACCCGTCGGCGGCGTCGTTCGTGGAGACCCGGCGCGGCGGTCCCGCGTCGGTGGTGGTCGTCGGCGAGACCAACCGCGGCAAGTCCTCGCTGGTCAACGCGTTGCTGGCGACGCCGGGCCTGTCGCCGGTGGACGCCGAGGTGGCCACGGCGGCGTACCTGGTGTTCCGGCACGGGCCGGAGTTCTCGGCGCGGGCCTGTTACGCGGGGTCGATGTCGCCGGTGCCGTTCGAGCGGTCCGAGCTGGTCAACTGGGTGTCGGCGGCGCACGAGCTGCCGGAGGGCATGCTCCCGCCCCGCTACGTCGAGGTCGAGGCCCCGATCCCGCTGCTCGAACGACTGTCCGTTGTGGACACTCCGGGGGTCGGCGGGCTGGACTCGGTGCACGGCGAGCTGGCGGCCGAGGCGGCGGCGTCCGCGACGGCCCTGCTGTTCGTGGTGGACGCGTCCGCGCCGTTCACCCGCGGCGAGCTGGACTTCCTGCGCACGGTCGGCGAGCGCGTCGAGACCGTGGTGTTCGCGCTGACCAAGGTCGACCAGTTCCGCGGCTGGCGGACCGTGCTGGAGGCCGACCAGGCGCTGCTGGCCGAGCACGCGCCCCGGTTCGCGGGCGCGGTGTTCCACCCGGTGTCGTCGCGGATGTTCGAGCTGGCCGCCAAGGCGCCGAACCCGGACGCGGCGGCGATGTTGCGCGAGCGGTCCGGCGTCGGCGAGCTGCAGGCGGCGTTGCAGGAGCTGGTGGTCGGGCGCGCGGCGATGCTCGGCGAGGCGAACTCGTTGCGCGCCTTGGCGACCGTGCTGGACGAGCTGGTGGCGCGCGCGGACGCGGACCGCCGGGCGCTGTCGTCGGGCGAGGAGGAGGCCGAGGCGCTGCGCGAGCGGCGCGACGAGCTGAACTCGCAGCGCCGGTCGTCCACCCGCAGCTGGCAGGTCAAGCTGCGCGGCGAGGTGCAGCGGGCGCGCGTCGAGGGCAGCCACGAGGTCAGCCGGCAGATGCGCGACGTGCAGACGTGGTTCCGGTCGGCCATCGACGCGGCGTCGCGCGAGCAGCTGGCGGCGCTGCCGCACCAGGTGGACGCGGCACTGCAGGTGGTGTCCGGGCGGATCAGCGCCGGCCTGGCGCACCGGTTGCAGCGGGTCGCCGACGCGGCCCTGGCCGACCTGTTCGCGCCCGACGAGCTGGCCGTGATCCGCGGCCAGTTCGCCCGCGGCGCGACACCGCCGGTCGTGCTGCGCCCACCGGACAAGCGCGCGCCGACGGCCGAGGACAAGCTCCTGGTGTTCATGGGCGTGACCGGCGGCCTGGGCGCGGGCCGGCTGGCCGCGCTGCCGCTGGCCGGGCTCGGCGTGGCCGCGCTGAACCCGATCGTCCTGCCGGTCACGATCGTGCTGGGCCTGGGCGCGGGCTGGTGGATGGCCCGCACCCGCAAGCACTCGGCGGACAAGCAGCACCTCAAGCAGTGGCTGTCCGACGCCATCGCCGACGCTCGGTCCACAGTGGACCAACTGGTGGCGGAGCAGCTGATCGAGGCCGAGCAGGCGCTGTCGCTGGCCCTGGACGACGCGTTGGGCAAGCGCGTGGACGCCATCGAGGCGGAGCTGCGCGAGGTGGACAAGGCGCTGCGCATGGAGGCCGGCGAACGGTCGAAGGCGCTCGCCGCGGCGACCCGCCGGGTGACGGAGCTGAAGGCCGGCCGGGCGAAGGTGGACGACCTGCTCTCCCGCATCCGCGCCCTGCGCGACCGCACCTGAACCCTGGACCGGTCAAGGCGCTGCGTAGCCGTATCCCGACAAAGGGTGACGCGGGTTCCGCCCCGGAACCGAACAGGCATAACGTGAGTCCTACCGGTACTTGTGCGGCAGCAGGAGGGTGGGATCCGGTGTACGTCGACGAGACAGGCGCTTCCGACGGCGAGCTCAAGGTCACCGTCGAGGACGAGGAGTACACCGCCGAGGCGACCTACGACCTCAACGACGACGGCGTCGACGAGTCCGCCGTGGTCGAGACCGACGACGGCGGGCACCTCGCGTTCAGCGACACCGACGGCGACGGCGACGCGGACCTGATGAGCACGTTCGACAAGGACGGCGAGCTGGTCGGCCAGGCCCGGTTCGACGAGGGCTCCGGCGAGTGGATCGCCGTCGAGCCGTCCGACGACCACTCCCAGCAGACCAACACCAACGCGGGCAAGTCCATCGTCGTGGACGTCGAGGACGGGCCGGACCAGAACGTCGGCCCGGCCACCGAGGACACCGACGGCGACGGCGCCGCCGACACCGCGGTCGTCAAGGACGAGCAGGGCGACACCTGGCTGTTCACCGACGCCGACGGCGACGGCAAGGCCGACCTGGCCACCGAGATCACCGCCGACGGCGAGGTCACGATGTCCAAGCACACCGGCGAGGACGAGTGGACCGAGGTCGAGCACGGCCGCATCGACCAGAACGGCAAATACGTGCCCGACGGCCGCGACGGCCTCGCCGAGGACAGCGACGAGGTGTGGGCGGCGGCGGAGGAGCGGAAGGTCACCGTCAGCGGCGTCGTGCGCATCGACTCCGTGACCGGGCAGTGGATCAGCCCGAACTAGGGGTGGTAGCGGCCGGCGATCTCCGTGATCTCGCCGGCGCGGTTGAACGTCAGCCGGGGCGCGTGGACGGCCGCCCCGGCGAACTGCTCACGCGTGCACTCGACCGTCCCGACCCCGCTGAACAGCGCGACCTGCACCCCGCGCGACGACCCGCACCCCAGCGGCAGGTAGAACTCGGCGTCCGCCGCGAGCCGTGCGGTGTGCCGGTGCTCCGCGCCGTCGAGCGCGTGCACGTCGGTGTTGTTCGACTCCGCCGGCCGGATCTCGGCGTCCCGCCACACCACGGTGCCGTCGGCGGAGATCGAGTCGATGACGGCCACGTCCACCGTGCGCGGGGACAGGAGCAGCCACGCGGCGAGCACGACCAGCGCGCCGAACGCGCCGACGGCGATGCGGTTCTTCACGCCGGAGGAGACGCACCGCCCGTGCTCCGGTTGCGCCCCGCCCGCCACAACGCTCGGGGCGGTGTCTGGCTAGAGGCGGTGTCGGGCGCGGCGTGGTGCTGGGCAGGGTGGGTGTGCGGCGGGGTGGGTGTGCGGCGGGGTGGGTGTGCGGTGTGGTGGGTGTGCGGCGCGGTGGGCCACCCGGCGGCGCACCGGCACTTTCCCCGTCGCTGAACCGCACGACCGACGAGCCGAACCGACCGCCCGAAAGTCGGACATTCTTCGTGCAATTCTTGCGCCCCAACGTGAGAGCGCTCTCACAACGTTACGAAGTCGCAACCCCGCCGTGTGGTCACCGCCGCACCGCCGTGCCCTTGCATTCCCGGAACTAAAGCCCAGGTCACAGCGGGGTTTGTGATGATCGGGTGCTGAATCGATTCCAGAATCGGTTTTGTGAGAGAGCCGACAGGTCAGACGTGCGTTACCGAGGATTAACCCGGCTAACCTCCGTCTATCCCCTTAAACGGCACGCCCTCCACCGGGCGGGCGGAGCCATTCCCGAGGACGTCCCACCAGGACACCGGCGTCCACGTGGGCTGGCGCTCAGCTAGGAGACGAGACGAGATGACGGCAGTGACCATTCCCGGTCTCGACCACGCACCTACCAACCACGCGCGCCTGCTGTCCTGGGTGCGGGAGGTCGCCGAGCTGACCTGCCCCGACGAGGTCGTCTGGGCCGACGGTTCCCAGGACGAATGGAACCGCCTGACCGCCAAACTGGTGGACGCCGGGACGTTCGTCCCGCTGAAGAAGAAACCCAACTCGTTCTGGGCCGCCTCCGACCCCACCGACGTCGCTCGGGTCGAGGAGCGCACCTTCATCTGTTCGGTCGACGAGGCCGACGCCGGCGCCACCAACAACTGGATGGACCCGGCCGAGATGAAGGCGATCATGACCGAGCTGTACCGCGGCTCGATGCGCGGTCGCACGATGTACGTGATCCCCTTCTGCATGGGCCCGCTGGACGCCGAGAAGCCGATGCTGGGCGTCGAGATCACCGACTCCGAGTACGTCGTCGTCTCGATGCACATCATGACCCGCATGGGCACCAAGGCGCTGGCCCGCTTCGGCGAGGACGCCGAGTTCGTCAAGGCGCTGCACTCGATCGGCGCGCCGCTGGAGCCCGGCCAGGCCGACGTGTCGTGGCCGTGCAACGAGACGAAGTACATCACCCACTTCCCCGAGGAGCGGACGATCTGGTCGTTCGGCTCGGGTTACGGCGGCAACGCCCTGCTCGGCAAGAAGTGCTACTCGCTGCGCATCGCCTCGGTGATGGCGCGCGACGAGGGCTGGCTCGCCGAGCACATGCTGATCCTCAAGCTGACCTCGCCGGAGAACAAGGCGTACTACATCGCCGCCGCGTTCCCGAGCGCCTGCGGCAAGACCAACCTCGCCATGCTGGAGCCGACCATCCCGGGCTGGAAGGTCGAGACCCTCGGCGACGACATCGCCTGGATGCGCTTCGGCGAGGACGGCCGCCTGTACGCGGTGAACCCGGAGAACGGCTTCTTCGGCGTCGCGCCCGGCACCGACTACCACACCAACCCCAACGCGATGCGCACCATCGAGAAGGGCAACTCGCTCTTCACCAACGTGGCGCTGACCGACGACGGCGACGTGTGGTGGGAGGGCATGGGCGAGCCGCCGGCCCACCTGACCTCGTGGAAGAAGCAGGACTGGACGCCGGACTCGGACGAGCTGTCCTCGCACCCGAACTCGCGCTACTGCACGCCGATCGCGCAGTGCGACATCAAGGCCCCCGAGTGGGAGGACCCGAAGGGCGTCCCGATCTCGGCGATCTTCTTCGGCGGTCGCCGCGCGACCACCGTCCCGCTGATCACCCAGTCCCGCGACTGGCAGCACGGCGTGTTCATGGGCGCGACGCTGTCCAGCGAGACCACCGCGGCGGCGGTCGGCCAGGTCGGCGTCGTGCGCCGCGACCCGATGGCGATGCTGCCGTTCATCGGCTACAACGCCGGTGACTACTTCCAGCACTGGATCGACACCGGCAAGTCGGCCGACGCGGACAAGCTGCCGAAGATCTTCTACGTCAACTGGTTCCGCCGGGGCGAGGACAAGCGCTTCCTGTGGCCCGGGTTCGGCGAGAACTCGCGCGTGCTGAAGTGGGCCATCGAGCGCATCGAGGGCAAGGCCGCCGCGCAGGAGACGCCGATCGGCCACGTGCCGACCGCCGACGAGCTGGACCTGACCGGCCTGGACGCGCCGCGCGAGGACGTCGAGGCGGCGCTGGAGTTCAACGCCGACGAGTGGCGCGCCGAGATCCCGATGATCGAGGAGTGGTTCGCGAAGATCGGCGAGAAGGTCCCGACCTCGCTGCGCGACGAGCTGGAGGCCCTGAAGCAGCGCCTCGGCTGAGGTCGTCAGGGGTGCGTGGGACCCGGTGGACAACGACGTCCACCGGGTCTTTCTCTTTGAGGCCCTCGAAGGGGTCTCTTTTTGGTGACTCCGGGTGATTTCCGGCTGGTCCGGAGGTACCAATGGAGTGTGACCCAGCAGGAGGACCTGCCCGGCGGCCTCCACTTCGACGGGCCTCGCGACGTGCAGGTCGGGCCGCAGACCGGCATCGTGCGCTACTACCCGGTGGCGCCGGGCACCACGCCGCCCGAGAGCGCGTCCCCGGTGCCGGAACGTCCGCGCACGCGGTGGTGGTGGCACGTCCTCGGGGTCGTCCTCGGGCCCGCGCTGGTGGTCGCGGGGGCGTTCGCGTGGGGGTACGGGATCGACCAGTTCGACGAGGTGCGCTGGCGCGGTCTGGTGGGCCTGGGACTGGCGGGACTCCTGGTGGGGTTGATGACCTTGGGGCGGCTGTCCCCAAGCGCGCCGCTGGTCGGTGGACTGACCGCGGTGGCCGCGTCGGTGGTCTACGAACTGGGCTACTTCCCGCCGTTGCCGGTGCTCAGGCCGGTGCTGGAGAGCGGCGCGCCGGTCGCGGTGGGGGTCCTGCTGCTCGTTGTGGCGCTGCGTCGGCGGTAGTTGTCCACAGGTTGTGGATGGAGCTGTGCACAGCCTGTGGGTCAGTTGGGGAGCGGCTTGTCGCCCAAGCCCCAGAGGCGTCCGGTGAACGGTCGCGTCGCCTCGGCGTAGCAGACGACCGTGGTGTACCCCTCGGACCAGGCCTGGCTGCCGAACGTGCGCCAGGAGGCGAAGACGTCCGGGCGTCGCGCGCCGACGTACCCGGTGACGGCGTCGGCGCAGTGCTCCTTCGCCTTGGCGTCGACCTGCTCCTTGGACGGGGTGGGGGCGGTGTGCGCGCCGATGTCGAGGACGCCCGGCACGGCCTCGGCCTGGTGCTGTGTGTCGCAGCCGACGATCTTGAGCTGCTCGTCCACCCCCGGTGAGCCCTGCGCGCACAGTTGCACCTGGGCGAAGCCCTCGGCTTTGAGCAGGCTCTTGAGCGGGGCGGTGCGCTTCTTGCGCTGCCCGTCGGGGCTGATCTCGACCACCGTGCACAGCCGCCAGCGGTCGCCGCGCGCCCAGCCGTCCCGGCTCACCCACAGGACCTGCGGTTGGAGGCGGGTCGCGTCGTGGTCGGTGCTGCCGAGGTAGGCGGCCAGGGCGGTGCGGCACGCGGGGAGCGCGCTGCGACGAGCCGGGCGCGGTCGCCGGTGGAGAGCGGGAACCGAGGTCGCCACTGCCGCACGGACGAGGTGAGCTGGAGGCGTGCCCAGTAGAGGGGACGGTCGTCGTAGGCGTCCCACTCGTGCTCGCCCTTGGCGCGGTCCACCGCGCTCCGCCACAGTTCACGCCCGGCTTCGGCGGTGAGGGCCTCCGCGCCGGCCCGCGTCCGCACGTCGCACAGCCGAGCGGCGAACCGCCGCACGACCGGTTCGAACCCGCCCAACCGCACCAGTTCCGGTCCGACCGCGGGGGAGCCGGGGGCCAACGAGTCGTCCAACCGCTGCTCTTCGACGGTCAACGGCGCACTGGTGTCGAAGCAGGCGCCGGCCTCCTCCGCCGAAGCCACCGCGGGGAGCCCCAGCACGCCGAGGCCAACCACCATCGCCATCACGCTTCGCATTCGCCTGATCACCCACCGATCCTGGCGAACCCGGGCCGTCCATCACCACCCCCGACCGTTGACTGTCGGCACGTTGACTCTCAGGCACTCACCCAGGCGTCGTCGGTGCCCATCGCGCCGACTCCCACCCCGGCCTCCGTCAACGCCTCCCGAACCGCCCGAGCGATCCCCACGGCTCCCGGCGTGTCGCCATGAACGCAGATCGAGTCGACCCGCAGCCGGACAAGGTGCCCGTCGATCGACCGCACGTGCCCGTCCACGGCGATCCCCACACACCGCTCAGCGATCTCCACCGCCGAGTGCAGGACGGCCCCTGGTCGTCGCCGGTCGACCAGCGTGCCCATCGCGGTGTAGGCCCGATCCGCGAAGGCTTCATACCGAACCGGCAGCCCCGCCACCGCGGCCCGCTTCAACCACACCGCTCCGGGCAGTCCGAGCACGGGAAGCGAGGGGTCGAACGCCCGGACCGCATCGACCACCGCGTCGGCCTGCGCTTCGTGCGTGCCAAGCGTGTTGTAGAGCGCCCCATGCGGTTTCACGTAGGAGATGCGCGTACCAGCCGCCCGAGCACAAGCGTCCAACCCGCCGAGTTGGTAAAGCACCTCGGCGGTGAGAACGGCAGGCTCGACATCCACGAACCGCCGCCCGAACCCGGCAAGATCCCGATACCCGACATGCGCCCCGACCGAGACCCCGCGAGCGGCAGCAGCCTCACAGGTCCGCCGCATGATCACGGGATCACCGGCGTGGAACCCACAGGCGACGTTGGCACTGGTGACAACCCCCAACAACCGAAGATCATCCCCCACCCCCCACCGCCCGAACCCCTCCCCAAGATCAGCATTCAAATCCACCGCCACCCCTCCTCCCACCTCAACGCGGCCCAGCTACCTATCCACCCACCCACCCGGCTGGCCGCCGCCCGCCCGCCTGCCTGCCGAGCCGCTCGCCCCGCCAGCCGCCGAGCCGCTCGCCCCCAGCCGCCGAGCCACCTGCCGCCCCGACCGCCGCG
>NZ_JBEZBW010000076.1:0-38463 GCF_040647305.1 Saccharothrix sp. NPDC042600
CTTGCCGCGCGACACGGCCTTGTCCAGCGACTTGCGCACCTTGCCGACCGCGCCCTCGGCCTTGTCCTGCGACCGGGCGCGCAGCACGTCGTCGTAGCCGCGCTTGGCGAACACCTCGACGATGCCGGTGGCCATGGTGCCGGTGCCGATGACGCCCACCCGCGCCCCAGCCCACCCGCGCCCCAGCCCACCCGCGCCCCAGCCCACCCGCGCCCCAGCCCACCCGCGCCCCAGCCCACCCGCGCCGCAGCCCGCGCGGTCACCATCGCCGCGACGTCGGCCCGCGCCTCCCCCGCGACGCCCAACAGCCCTGGTGCCAGTGCCGCCGGTCGTCGATCGACCCGTAGTCGCCCGCCGGCCACGCCACCACGTGCGGCGTGCCCGGTCGGATCTCGTGGTCGCAGCCCGGGCACCGGTAGGTCTTCGTGGTCGCCGCGCCCGAGACGTTGCGCACCAGCCACTCGCCGTCCGCCGCGCTTTCCGCACGTGGCCAAGCGCCGCCTACGGGCGGGCTCGGCTCTGCGGGGCGGTGGGGGCGGTTGCGGCGCGGCACGAGGTCCCAGGGTAATCAAGGTGTTGACTGTGATCCCTTACGGTCCATGGCGTGAACAAGTGGCAGCAGGGTGCCGTGACCACCGTCCTCCTCGCCGAGATGGCGGTGTTGGCGATGCCCGCCATCCGCGCCGGCGGCGATCCGGGGTCCGGGGCGGGTCAGGGACTGGCGCTCGGTGGGCGCCCCGGGATCCTGATGGCCGCCGGCACGATCTTGCTCGTCACCGCCGGCGCGGCGCTGGTCACCGCGTGGCTCCGGCCGCAGGCCCGCACCTGGCTGGCCACCTTCACCGGCGCGCACGCCGCCGCGGCCGGCATCGGCTGGGCCCACGGCCTGCCGCTGCTCACCCTCGTCTCGGGCCTGGCGGCGGCCCTGGTACCCGCAGTGGTGCTGTTGCCCGCGAAGCGGTCACAATAGGGCCGTGCCGACCTACGAGTTCCGTTGCAAGGCGTGTGGTGCCACGTTCGACGTCAAGCGCTCGATGAGCGAGGCGTCCGACCCCGCCCCGTGCCCGCAGGGGCACGAAGACACCGTCAAGCTCCTGTCCATGGTGGGGCTGGCGGGCAAAGCCTCCCAACCGGCTCCCCAGGGCGGAGGGTGCTGCGGCGGCGGTTGCTGCGGCTGACCGGCTGGCGAACGACCAGCGGCCGAACGACCAGCGGCCGAACGACCAGCGAGCGAACGACCGGCGGGGCGTACTGGCGGGCCCGGCGGGCGGCGGCGCCGGGACGGAGCAGCCGAACGACCGGCAGCCGGGCGAGCGGGTCAAGCAGCGAGCAGGCGGATGGCCCGCGTCCCGCCTGGTGCGGCGGGATGCGGGCCGTCCGGTCACCTGCGTCTGGCGGTGGTCAGCCCTTGGGTTCCTTCGCGAGCAGGACTTCGGCGACCTTCTTGCCCTGGTCGCAGATCGCGCCGAACCTCGCCGAGCCGTCGATCACGATGATGCCGATGCCGCCGCCCGCGTAGTCCATCACCAGCACGCACGACGGCTGCACCGACGTGTCCGTCGTCCGGTCGAAGTAGGTCAGCTTCCGGCCGCCCACGTCGAACGAGCCGTTGCTGGTGTCCAGGGAGATCGAACGTCCGCCGCGGAAGCGCAGGGTCACGCCGACGTCCAGCTTGTCGACGCTGGTCTGCCACTTGCACGACTGGTCGAACGACGGGTCGTAGCCGGTTTCCGTTGGGGGCGCGGCCTTGTCCCGGACGTCGTACGGCAGGTCGCGCCAGGTCAACAGCTTGCAGATGTCGCCGACGTTCCGGTCCGGCTTCGGGTTCGACGCCGACGTCGGGTTCGACGTCGGCGTCGGCGGAGCGGACGAGAAGGGCGGATCGACGTCCAGCACGCCGGCCACCGGCGTGCCGTTCACCTTGTAGGCGCAGCCGGACACGCCGAGCGCCGCAACCAGGAGCGAGAGAACCAGACGCCGCATGGGCACCACGATGCCAAACGCGCGCAACCGCCCGGAACTCAGGTGTAGTCCCGGAACCCCTTGCCCGTCTTGCGACCCAGCCGCCCGGCCGTCACCAGGTGCTCCAGCAGCGGCGCGGGGGCGAAGCCGGCCTCGCGGAACTCCAGGTACAGCGTGCGTTCGATCGCCAGCGACACGTCGAGGCCCACGACGTCCAGCAGCTCGAACGGGCCCATCGGCAGGGAGCAGCCGACCTTCATCGCGTTGTCGATGTCGTCGGCGTCCGCGTAGTGCGCCTCCAGCATCTTCACCGCGTCGTTGAGGTACGGGAACAGCAGCGCGTTGACGATGAAGCCGGCCCGGTCGCCGCAGTGCACCGGGACCTTGCCCAGGTCCAGGCAGATCCGGCGGGCGGTGGCGACGACGTCGGCGGAGGTGGCGATGGTCTCCACGATCTCCACCAGCTTCATCACCTGCGCCGGGTTGAAGAAGTGCAGGCCCACCACGTCGCCGGGGCGCGAGGTCGCCGCCGCGCACTCGATCACCGGCAGCGAGGACGTGGTGGTGGCGAGCACCGCACCGGGCTTGCAGACCTCGTCCAGCGCCTGGAAGACCGCCTTCTTGATCTCCAGCTCCTCCGCCACGGCCTCGACCACCAGGTCGCAGTCGGCGAGGTCGGCGAACTCGACGGCGGGGGTGATGCGGGTCAGCGTGGCGTCGCGGTCGGCCTCGGACAGCTTGCCGCGCGACACGGCCTTGTCCAGCGACTTGCGCACCTTGCCGACCGCGCCCTCGGCCTTGTCCTGCGACCGGGCGCGCAGCACGACGTCGTAGCCGCGCTTGGCGAACACCTCGACGATGCCGGTGGCCATGGTGCCGGTGCCGATGACGCCCACCCGCTGCACCTCGCGCGTCGGCACGTCCGAGGACGCGGCGGCGGGCGTGAGCGCGTCGGGCACGACGTTGGGCGAGTCGGGGCCGTCGTAGGTGTAGAAACCGCGCCCGCTCTTGCGGCCCAGCAGGCCCGCGGTGATCATCTGCTTGAGCAGCGGCGCCGGGGCGTGCAGGCGGTTGCGGGACTGGTGGTACATCGTGTCGAGGATCTCGTACGCGGTGTCCAGGCCGATCAGGTCGAGCAGCGCCAGCGGACCCATCGGGTAGCCGCAGCCGTAGCGCATCGCCGCGTCGAGGTCTTCCCTTGTGGCGTAACGGGATTCGTACATGCGCACGGCGTGGTTGAGGTAGCCGAACAGCAGCGCGTTGGCGATGAACCCGGCGCGGTCGCCGATGACGACCGGGGACTTGCCCAGGCTCTCGGCGAACGCGACGACGTCGGTCACCACGTCCGGCTCGGTGACGACCGTGCGCACCACCTCGACCAGCTTGAGCACCGGCGCCGGGTTGAAGAAGTGCATGCCGACGACCTTGCCGGGCCGCCCGGTGTGGACGCCGATCTCGGTGATCGACAGCGACGACGTGTTGGACGCGAACACCACCTCGGGGCGGCAGATGCGGTCCAGCTCGGCGAACACCCGCGCCTTGAGGTCCATCCGCTCGGGGACGGCCTCGATGACCAGGTCCACGTCGGCGAGCGCGTCGAGGGACGTGGCGTAGCTGATGCGGCCGAGGAGATCGGTGCGGGCGGCCGCGTCGAGCTTGCCCTTCGCCACCGCGCGGCTGGTCGAGTGGTCGAGGTGGCCGCGACCGCGGACCAGCCCCTCCTCGTCCACGTCCACCGCGACGACAGTGCGGCCGGTCCGGGCGAGTACTTCGGCGATGCCGGCGCCCATCGTGCCGAGGCCGACGACTCCCACCGTGTTGAACTGGCGCGTCACTGCGATACCTCCCACTCTGCGGAGTGGCTACCGGACGGTAACTTGCGCCCGACTATCCCACGGCGGTCACGCGTCGTTCGCGTGAGCTTCACCATCGGTATCGAGCAAGAAACCGGTCAAGACCCGTCTCACCAGCTCATTCGTCGAAGCCGCGAGCGGCGAGGTCCTCCACTCTCCGCACCGCTTCGGCGGCGTCGGCACCGGAGGCGACGACCTCGACGGACGCCCCGCCGGGCGCGCTGAGACCCATGAGGGCGAGCACGCTGGCGGCGTCGGCTTCCGCGTCGCCGAACCGCACCACGACCCGCGCGTCCAGCCCCGTCAGCGACCGCGCGACCAGGGCGGCGGGCCGCGCGTGCAGGCCGACCTCGTTGGTCAGCACGACCCGCGCCCGGACCTCACCGGCCACGCCGGCCGGAGCCCGAACCCCACCGGCCACGCCCAGTGCCCGCACCTCGCCGGCCCCCACCGCGCCGATGCCGCCGGACCCGCCGGATTCCGGGCTGGTCCAGCCCGCTTCCGCTGCGGCACGCGTGGCGGCCGTGGCCACCGCGTCCAGGGTCGCGTTCCCCTGTGCCGCAACGGCTGCCGCCACCGCGCCCTCCACCAGCGGGGCGTCCACCACGCGAACCTCGGTCCCCGCCTCCTCGGCCGCCATGTCGGCGACCATGCGGGCGCTGCCCAGGTCGTACAGCACCACCACGCCGGCCGAGCCGGCCCGGGCGACGGCCTCCGACACGGCCAGGAAGTCCGTGCCCAACCCGCCGGCACCGTCACCGCCCGCCGGCACGATCGTCACGTCCGGGGCCATCTGACCGGCCAACTCCGCCACGCCCTCGGCCAACCGCCGGCTGTGCGACACCACCACCAGGCCGATCACCGCGCGCTCCCCGCGAACGTCCTCAGCAACAACGCCGTCGAGCGCGCGCCGGGGTCCAGGTGGCCGGCGCTGCGTTCGCCCAGGTAGGACGCCCGCCCCTTCCGCGCCACCAGCGGCACGGTCGATTCCGCGCCCTGTTCGGCCGCTTCCGCCGCCGCCGACAGGACCGCGGCCACGCCACCACCCGTCACGGCCACCGACTCCGCCGCCGCCACGGCCGGCGTCAACGCGTCGACCATGGTCTTGTCCCCCACGACCGCCTTGCCGCGCGCGACCACGCCCTCCAGCGCCGCCTGCAAAGCCGCTGCCATCAAAGGAGGATCGAGTTCGGCAGCGTCACCCACCGCGGCAGCCGCGCGGAGGAATGCCGTGCCGTACAGGGGTCCCGCCGCGCCACCCACCGTGGAGATGAGCGTCGAGGCGGCCAACTTCAGGACAGCGCCTGGTGTTGCCGGTTCAGCGGTGTCCAGTTTGGACACCAGCGCCGTGAAGCCGCGGGTCATGTTCTCGCCGTGGTCGCCGTCGCCGATCTCGCGGTCCAGGCGGATCAGCTCGTCGCGGTGTTCGGCGATCACGCGCGCGGCGGCGCGCAGGGCGGTGGCCACGCCCTCCGCGGTGCACGCGGTCATCACAGGCCCCAGCGCAGGGCGGGCGTGTGGACGGGGGCGTCCCACAGGTCGATCAGCTCGTCGTCCAGCTTCAGCAGCGTCAGGCTCATGCCCTGCATCTCCAGGCTGGTGATGTACGGGCCGACCAACCGCCGCTCCACCACGATCCCGCGCTCGGCCAGCAGCCGTTCCGCGATGCCGTGCGCCAGGTACAGCTCGATCAGCGGCGTGCCGCCCATGCCGTTGGTGAACAGCAGCACCCGGTCGCCCTCGGCGAACGGCAGGTCCTCCAGGATCGGGTCCAGCAACGCGGGCACCAGCTCCGACGCCGGACCCACGGGCACCCGCCGCCGGCCCGGCTCGCCGTGGATGCCGATGCCCAGCTCCATCTCGTCGTCGGCCAGCGTGAAGCTCGGCTCGCCCGCGTGCGGCACGGTGCACGCCGACAGCGCCAGGCCCATCGACCGCACCCGGCCGATCACCTTGCGGGCCAACGCCTCGCAACCGTCCAGGTCCACCCCGCGCTCGGCCGCCGCGCCGACGACCTTCTCCAGCAGCACGGTCCCGCCGACGCCACGCCGACCCGCCGTGTAGAGGGAGTCCTTCACGGCCACGTCGTCGTCGATCACCACCGACCGGACCTCCACGCCGTCCAGCGCGGCCAGTTCGGCGGCGGTCTCGAAGTTCAACACGTCACCGGTGTAGTTCTTGACGATCAGCAACGCCCCCGCGCCGCCGTCCGTGCGCGCGATGGCCGCCTGCACCTGGTCCGGCGTGGGCGAGGTGAACACCGCGCCGGGGCAGGCCGCGTCGAGCATGCCGCGGCCGACGAACCCGCCGTGCAGCGGCTCGTGCCCGGACCCGCCGCCGGAGATCACCGCGACCTTGCGCGGCACCGGCGCGTCGGCCCGCGCGACCACGGCGGGGTCGTACTGGACGTCCAGCAGGTCCGGGTGCGCGGCGGCCATGCCGCGCAGCGCGTCCACCACCACGGTCGCCGGATCGTCGATGATCTTCTTCATGGTGACCTCCCTGGCCGATGGTCACCCCATTCCTACCCCACCCGAGGGGGAACGGCCCGGCCGGAACCGGCCGAAACCCTCAGCGCCCGTAGAGCAGCCGCACCAACCGCAGCACATGGCGCATGGTGCGCGAGCCGCGGTCGTAGGTCATCGGGTTGAGCAGCCCGCCGAACTTCTTGCGGGTCACCGAGTGCGCGTAGGTGAACTCACGCAGCCCGTCCTCGCCGTGGATGCGCCCGAACCCGGACTCCCCCACGCCGCCGAACGGCAGCCCCGGCACGGACGCGTACGCCAGCACCGAGTTGATCGACACCATGCCGCAGCGCAGCTTCGCCGCGATCTCCTCGCCCCGGTTGCGCGAGAACACCGTCGCGCCCAGCCCGTAGGCCGAGGAGTTCGCCTTGCGCACGGCCTCGTCGGCGTCGGCCACGCGGGTCACCACCAGCGTCGGCCCGAACGTCTCGTCGGTGACGGCGGTCGAGTCGTCCGGCACGTCCACCAGCACCACGGGCTCGACGTACGGCGGCCGGATCGACTCCAGCCCGCCGACGACCGCCTTGCCGCCCTTGTCCAGCGCGTCGGCGACGTGCGACTGGATGACGTCCACCTGCTTGGGCATGGTGATCGGCCCGAAGTCGGCGTCCGGCTCGCCGCCGGGCCGCAACTTCTTCGCCCTCTCCACCACCAGCGCGACGAACTCGTCGTACACCGCGTCGGCCACGTACACCCGCTCGACGCCGGCGCACGTCTGCCCAGAGTTGAAGATCCCGCCCCACACCGCGCCGTCGGCGGCGGCCACCACGTCCGCGTCCTCGGCGACGATCAGCGGGTCCTTGCCGCCGCATTCGACCAGCACCGGCGTCAACGTGGCCGCGCACGCCGCCATGACCTTCTTGCCGGTGGGCGTGGACCCGGTGAACGCGAGCTTGTCCACGCCGGCCCCGCACAGCGCCGCGCCGGTCGCCCCGAACCCGGTCACCACCTGCAGCACCGGGTACTCCGGCACCACCTCGGCGAACGTGTCCTCCAGGAACACCCCGACCCCGGGCGTGAACTCGCTGGGCTTGAACACCACCGCGTTGCCCGCCGCGAGCGCGTAGGCGATCGACCCCATGGGCGTGAACGCCGGGTAGTTCCACGGCCCGATCACGCCGACCACGCCCAACGGCCGGTACTCCAGCGACGCGGAGTGGTTGTACATCAACATGCCCGGCGACACCCGCCGCTTGCCCAGCACCTTCGGCGCCTGTTTCGCCGCCCAGTGCAGGTGGTCGATCACCAGGGCCAGCTCGGTCCGCGCGTCGTCGGCGGACTTGCCGGTCTCCGCGCAGATCAGCCCCTGGAACTCGTCCAGCCGCTTGACCAGCACCTTCCGCCACGCGTCCAGCCGCGCCCTGCGCCCGTCGAAGCCCAGCTCGGCCCAGAACGCCGCCGCCGTCCGCGCGCGCTCCACCGCCGCCCGCACCTCCTGCTCGCCGTGCACGGGGTGGTGGGCGATCACCTCCCCGGTGCGCGGGTCGAGCGAGGCGAACCGCTTCTGCTCGTCCTCGGCCCGCAGCGGCGTGGTGGGAGCGGTCTGCGTCATGGGGAGCCCTCCAAGGTGCGCGAAGGTGTTACTGGAGAGTAACGGGTAATCGGCGATCCCGTCAGCCCCCGTTCAGACTCCCCGATCAGGCCTTGGGCAGCTTGGGCAGGATGCCCTTGGCGAACGCGACGGCCGCCGCGCACCGGTCGAACTCGGACTTCTTCGGGCCCGCCGACTTGACCTCCACGACCTCGCCGTCGTCGCCCGAGTCCAGCCGGTGCACCCACTTGACGGTGCACGACGGGAAGGCGCCGGTGTTGTCGAGCTGGTAGCCCTTGACGCCGCCGAGGTCCACGTCGGTCTGCTTGTCGTCGAACTTCCGGTCGTCGGGCACGTAGGTCGAGCGCAGGTCGAAGGTCAGCTCGCGGTCGTCGCCCACCCACGAGCAGCTGTGCAGGCCGTAGGGGTACTGCCGGTAGGACGCGGTCGCCGCCGCGTCGACCACCGCCTTGTCGGGCAGCGTGCACGGGTCCAGGGTCACCAGCGAGTCCTTGGCCGGGTTGCGGACCGCGCCGCGCTCGCGAATGGTCTTCAGCGCGCCCTCCATGACCTTGCGGCCCGGGGCGCACGCGTCGCCGTCCTTGTAGCCGATCTGCACGGTGATGCCGAGCGCCGGCTTCTCCTGGGTGATGACCGAGACGAAGCAGGCGTCGTTGTCGAGGGTCTGCTCGTAGCTCTTGAGCCCGGCCAGCGTCTTGTCGGCGTTCTTGACCTCGCTGGTCATCGTCTGGCCGACCTCGATGGTCACCGCCAGGTCCTTGCCCGCCTGGTCCTCCATGAAGTTGGAGCAGCGGCTGAACCCGGTCGCCGACACCTGCCCCGGCTTGCCGACCTGCTCCAGCAGCTTGCGGTCGAGCAGTTCGCACGGGTTGACCAGGCGCAGCTTGTCCGGGGCGAACACCGCGTCCACCGGCTTGCCGTCGGCGGGCGTGGTCGGCTGGGTGCCCGACTCGGACACCGCCTCCGCGTTCGCCTTCACGGTCGAGCGCGGGTACGGCTTGTGCTTGGCGAGGTCGCCCCCGGCGGCGCAGCCGGCGACGACGAGGAGCGCGCACAGGACGGCGACGAGTCGATGCACGAAGTGCACGGTAGCGACCGGCTGCGCCATCCGTGGCGGGAACCCTGTGTTCGACCTCACCACGGCCTTCGGAAACGATCCAGATGATCGACTCGCTGTAACAGGTGGAACCCACAGAGAGAGGAGCACCGAGTGCGCGAGCGCATCCGACGCGCGGTCCGCCGGTTCGACGCCTGGACGGTCGAGGCCTTCAACCCCGTCGCCTACGCCCCGGCCCGCCGCCGGCGGTGACTACACCCGGTCGCCCGGCTCGGGGTCAGCGTGGACCTCGTCGGGGACGACCACCGGCCGCAGGAACCCCCACAGGGCGAACGCCGCGGCCAGCGCCACCATCCCGATCCCGGTCCACAGGTTGATGTTCAGCCCGTCCGCGCGGGCCAGGTCGGCCTCGTCGGTGAAGCCGACCCCGACCACCGCCAGGACCACCCCGTAGACCGCGAACAGCATCGCGATCACCAGCCGCAGGTCGAACAGACCGGCTTTGCGCACCATGACGAACCCTCCCGGTCGACGTCAGCCGAAGACGATGTTGAGCACGACGGTCAGCACCAGCACCCCGGCGCCCAGCAGGGCCGGCGAGCGGTACCAGCCGGCGTCCTCGCCGGTCGCGGAGTGCCGGCGGTCCTCCTTGGGCGTCATGCTCCAGACCAGCCCGACCAGCCGCTCCTGCGGCACCGGCCGCGTGAACAGGGTCACCGCGACGCTGACCACGATGTCCACCACGAACGCAGCGCCCGCGCCGACGAAGCTCGCGCCCTGGCCCGGCAGGTCCACCGCGCCGGTCTCGGCGAGCACGAACACCACGACGGCGGCCAGCGTGCCCGCGACCAGGCCGGTCCAGCCCGCCGCCGCGGACATGCGCTTCCAGAACATGCCGAGGATGAACGTGGCGAACAGCGGCGCGTTGAAGAACGAGAACAGCGCCTGGATGTAGTCCATGATGTTGCCGTAGCCGGCGGCCAGGAACGCGGTGCCGATGGCGACCAGCGTGCCGCCGATGGTGGCCAGCCGGCCGATCCGCAGGTAGTACTCGTCGGGCCGGTCCTTGCGGACGTAGTCCTGCCACAGGTCGTAGGTGAAGACCGTGTTGAACGAGGACACGTTGGCCGCGACGCCGGCCATGAACGACGCCAGCAGACCGGTGATGGCGATGCCGAGCATGCCGTTGGGCAGCAGTTCGCCGATCAGCGCGGGCAGGGCGTTGTTGTAGACGATTCCGGAGCTGCCGTCACCGGCCTTGAGCGCCGCGAGTTCGGGCACCACGACGGCGGCGATGATGCCCGGGATGATGATCACGAACGGGATCAGCGCCTTGGGGTAGGCGCCGATGATCGGCGTGCGCCGGGCGGCGGACATGCTCTTGGCCGACAGCGCGCGCTGCACCTCGGCGAAGTTGGTCGTCCAGTAGCCGAACGAGAGCACGAAGCCCAGGCCGAACACGATGCCGATGACGCTGAGCACCGGGTTCTGGATGCCGGTCAGTTCGGTCGCGGGCCACGCCGAGAGCTGCTCGGACCCGCCCGGCCCGGCGGTCACCTTGTCCACCAGGCCCTGCCAGCCGCCGACCTTGTGCAGGCCGACGATCGTCAGCGGCAGCAGCGCGGCGACGATGACGAAGAACTGCAGCACCTCGTTGTAGATCGCCGCGGACAGGCCGCCGAGGGTGGTGTAGGTGAGCACGATCGCCGCCGCGATGACCACCGACAGCGGGATCGGCCAGCCGAGCATGAGGTTGAGCAGGAACGCCAGCGCGTACAGGTTGACGCCCGCGATCAGCACCTGGGCGGCGGCGAAGCTCAGCGCGTTGACCAGGTGCGCGCCCTTGCCGAAGCGGCGGCGCAGGAACTCGGGGACGCTGCGGACCTTCGAGCCGTAGTAGAACGGCATCATCACCAGGCCGAGGAACACCATGGCCGGGATCGCGCCGATCCAGTAGTAGTGCACGGTCGCCATGCCGTACTGCGCGCCGTTGGCCGCCATGCCGAGCAGCTCGATCGCGCCGAGGTTGGCGGAGATGAAGGCCAGGCCGGTGACCCACGCGGGCAGCGAGCGGCCGGACAGCAGGAAGTCCAGGCTGGAGGACACCGAGCGGCGGGCCAGGAAGCCGATGCCCAGCACGAACGCGAAGTAGATCGCGAGCAGCGCGTAGTCCAGCGGCCCGGCGTCGAGCCGGAGGTCTGCCTGAGCGAGCACGGGCACCGTCGCCCACCTCCCTATTCAACAATCCCGAACAACACCGGACACTACCGCACACCCGATCAGCCGACCGTAGTGCACCGGAGTGGATCTCGCCGATCTGAACTACCCACGCCTAAACCCCGTAGTTCCGGGCGTGACCCCAACAGGTGAAGCGACCGCGTACGGCGTCGACTACACGGCCCGCGAGCTGATGCCGTGGGAACTGTCCGAGTACACCCGGACCGGCGGCTACGACCTGCGGTTCCTGTTCAGACCCATCGGCTACCCGACCGACCCGGGCTGCGTCAGCCACCAGCCGGGCGCGCTCGCGCGGCACCGGGCCGCCGGGCGGCTGGTGCTGCTCTACCACCGATCAGGTGATGCCGACGGGCGTGGCGGGAGGGACGCCGGGTACGGGCACGCGCTGGCCGCCGTGACCGACGCGGCGACCGAGGGCTACCCCGACCACCTGCCGCTGGTGTTCGTGCTCGCGGCGGTGCCGGGCGTGCCCTGGTCACTGGCCGCGGAGTACCTGGAGGGCGCGGCGGCGGTGGCCGGGTTCGAGCGCACGTGGTGCGCGGGGCCGCCGGACCTGGTGCACGCGTTGCAGGCGCGGTCGGCGGCGGCGGGGTACGTGCTGCACGGCCCGGCCGGCGCCATGCGCGAGGGCATCGCGTTCCGCCGGTGGACCGACCGCCGGGTGTACCCGGGCCGAATCGACGCGGGACTGGTCACCGCGCACGTGGACCTGGCCGGGTTCGAGAGCTACCGGGTGAGCACGAACGGCGTTTCGGCGTAGAACGGGCCGGCGGTGGCCCCGATGAAGAATTGCGCGCCGGGCGCGGAACCGCCGAACGATTCGGGCACCTTCACCGCGATGTCGACGAACCGCCCGGCGGCGTCGGTGGTGGCGTCCCCGACCTGTTCCCCGTGGAACGTGAACACCACTCGGGTGTGCGCGGGATACCCCTCACCACTGAGCCGCACCTCGCCACCGGCCTTGCCCGCCAACGGTTGCGCGGCGAGGTGCGCGGGCGCGACGGCGGCGGAACTGGACCTCCGCGCGAGCGGCGGGAGCGGGTCCTCGGCGACGCAGCCGGAGCCGAGGAGAACTCCGGGAAAGATCAACGCGACCCAGCCGGATCTTCGTCTTCGTCTTCGCACAGCGGACGCTCCAGGGAGTTTTCACCGGGGGATGTGCAGCGTATATCGCACGATTCCCCGTGCCACGCACCCGAACGGCCGCTCCTGGGGCCGGACATCCCGATCAGTGCGGACTTGAGCCCTTCCGGCCGCGCCGGCCGCGCATGGCGGTCCCCCGAGACGACGCCGGGGACGACGCCATCGGCCACGCGCGTCAGCCCGAGCGCCGCCCCGAGTCGCGGTGGAGTACCGAAGTCCCGCGCTCGACGCCCCTCCCGGCCCTCGCGTCACAACCCTGACTGGGCGCGCTCCCACAATTCGCCGCCTTTCATTTGCCGGAACCCGAACGGGTGATCGACTGCAGCGCGAGGCGCTGAACTGCTGTTTCAACAGCGCCTCCGATGCCCCTTCCGCATGCCGGAAGCCCGCGCTTTACCGATGCACCGGACCCGAGGATCGTCTGACCGGACCTGAACGGTGCTTCGAGCCGGAGGGGCCGATGACCAAGCGGAGTGGCCGGTCTGCGACGTCACGTGCGCTCGCGCTGTTGGCGGCGTTCGACATCGAGCACCCGAGCCTCACCCTGACGGAGCTGGCGAAGCGAGCGGGCATGCCGGTTCCCACGGCCCACCGGCTGGTCGGCGAGTTGGAGACGTGGGGCGCGCTCCAGCGCAACACGGAGAACCGCTACCAGATCGGCACGCGGTTGTGGGAGGTCGGGCTCTTGTCCCCGATTCCCCGGAGGTTGCGCGAAATAGCGCTCCCCTTCATGCAGGACCTGTACGAGAAGAGCAAGGAGAACATCCACTTCGCCGTCCGCGACGGACACGACACGCTCTACATCGCCAAGCTCACCGGCCACCGGGCGGTTCCGATAATCTCCCGCGAGGGCAGCCGCCTGCCGATGCACTCGACCGGCGTGGGCAAAGCACTGCTCGCCGGTTGCAGCGCCGAGCTGATCGAGACCTACTGCGCCCGCCCGCTCGGGCGGTACACGCCGTACACGATCACCGAACCCGGCCGGCTCCGCCGGGAGTTGGCGCTCACCCGCGACCGCGGTTACGCGCTGACGAAGGAAGAGATGACCCTTGGTTCGTGCTCCGTCGCGGTGCCCGTGTTCGGCGCCGGCGACGAGATCGTGGCGGGCCTCGGCGTCGTGGTGCACAGCCTCCGCGACAACCTCATCAAGTACGTGCCCGATCTGAAAGCGAAGGCGGCACGCATCCGCGAGCTGGTGATCGAGCACCGATTGGACCCGTACCCGGGATTCGTCCAGATCGACTTACCGCAGGGGGTGTGAGCACGTGCCGTGGTCGCAACTGGCCGCGTCCATCGCGAGCGGTGTGAGCGTGGCCGCGATCGTCGCCGTCGTGCGCGCGGCGGCGAACCGTCGCAGGGTTCCCAACGCTCTTTCCCGCCGGGTGTCGCGACGGCACTACCTCACCGCTGTCCTGCGCCTGTCGCGTCACGAGGACGTGCACCGCTTGGACGCGTTCGTGCCGCACCTGCAGCCCGCTGGTGACAACGCGACGCTGACCGAGATCCAAGCCGCCTGGCAGCGGATCAACGACAAGCACGGCGTGCGCCTGGTCACCAGGGAGAGCCAGGAGTGCCTGACCGCGGCGGCGGAGCTGCTCAGCCGTGGGATCGACGTCCGGGTCGCCCCGGAACTCAACACCCACGAATTGTCCTACCACGTGTTCAGCGGTTCGATCCACCACACCGTGCTGAACCACCGCGACGGCAGCCGGGACCGCCCGAACCGCCTGGAGGGCATATCGCCGGCCAAGGTCTTCCAGAGCCACTTCGAGCACGTGTGGGACCACTCCCTGCCCTTGGAAGCGGTGTTGGCGGAGCAACTCCTCACCGGCATGCGCAGGCGGGGGGACCATGCGGAAATCACCCAGCAGTTGCTCGACCTGCGGGCCAAGTACGCACTCGGGCCGGCCGCGGAGGAAGCGATCGTGCGCCACATCGCCTTCCGCGACGTCGCGCCGGTGGTGTTCGTGACCGGGCTCCCCGGCGCCGGGAAGTCCGCGGTGCGCAGACGGCTCGCCCACAAGTTGACCACCTTGCGGTTCCAGGTGGACGAGTTGAGCGACTACGTCTACGCGTTCCACGACTTCATGCACAACGTGCTGAAGCTCGACGACGACCGGGGTCGCGGCTTCGTCGCGGACGGCGCCGGGGCCTTCCGCGTGGACAGCGAGGAGAACCTCCGACCGGCGCTGTCCGCGCTCGCGCAACGGGTCGGGCAGAACCACGCCAAACCGTCGATCACCCTGGTCGAATTCGCCCGGACGGACGTGGCCAGGGCGTTGAGCGCGTTCGGGGACGCCGTCCTGTCGAGCTGCCGGGTGATCCACGTGCGGGCGTCCACTCAGGTCCGTTCCACGCGGTTGGCCGCACGGGCGCAGCCGCCCCGGGTGCAGATCGCCGGGCCGGGGATCACCGTCACCGTGTCGGACGACCACCGGCTGCCCAGCCTCGCCGCGAAGTCGCTGTACCGGGCCGACGACTACCGCAGGTTGCGCAGCCACGACAGCATCTCGGGACGGGTCCACGCGATCGACAACGACCTGGACGACCCGACGTGGGTGGCGATCGACAAGGAGCTCGACAACTTCATCGAGGGCATCATCCGGCCCTACCGGGCGTTGGCCGCGTAGGCGCACCCGGCACGGGACGAGCTCCGCCGACCCGGCCGGTCAGAAGAGGCGGAACTCGTCGGGTTCGATGCCGCGGAGTTCGTCGTAGTCCAGGACCACGCAGCGGATGCCCCGGTCCTCCGCCAGCGTGCGTGCCTGGGGCTTGATCTGCTGGGCCGCGAAGACGCCGCGGACCGGGGCCAGGAGCGGGTCGCGGTTGAGGAGTTCCAGGTAGCGGGTCAGTTGTTCGACGCCGTCGATCTCGCCGCGGCGTTTGATCTCCACCGCCACCGACGCGCCGGTCTCGTCGCGGCACATCAGGTCGACCGGGCCGATCGGGGTGGGGAACTCGCGGCGGACCAGGGTCCAGCCCTCGCCGAGGGTGGTCACGTGTTCGGCCAGGAGTTTCTGCAGGTCGGCTTCCACGCCGTCCTTCACCAGGCCGGGCTCCGGGCCCAGCTCGTGCTTGGAGTCGTGGAGGACCTCGGCGAGGGTGATGATCAGCTTCTCGCCCGCCTTGTTCTGCACGACCCACATGTCCGGGTCCTCGATGAGCCAGCACGGCGGGCTCATCCAGTTCAGCGGCTTGAACGCCCGGTCGTCGGAGTGGATCGACACCGAGCCGTCGGCCTTGATCAGCAGCAGGCGCTGGGCCATCGGCAGATGGGCCGTGAGGCGTCCGACGTAGTCGACCTGGCAGCGAGCGATGACTAGGCGCACGGTCGGACAGGCTACGGGGTGCGAGGGGCGGGGCACCGGCAGGTACCGTCGGGCGTCGTGTCGCTGCTTCGCACCAAACCCGTCGAACTCACGCCCGAGACCGGTCTGCGCCGCACCATGGGGCTGGTCCCGCTGGTCGCGCTGTCGGTCGGCGCGACCCTGGGCACCGGCATCTTCGTGGTGCTCGGGCAGGCCGCGCCGGTCGCCGGGCCGGCGGTCGCGGTGTCGTTCGTCGTGGCCGCGTTGGCCGCCCTGTTCTCCGCCCTGTCCTACGCCGAGCTGGCCGGCGCGGTCCCGTTGTCCGGGTCGGCGTACTCGTACGCGTACGCGACGCTGGGCGAGCTGGTGGCGTGGGTGTGCGGCTGGTGCCTGCTGCTGGAGTACGGCGTGTCGGTGGCGGCGGTCGCGGTGGGGTGGAGCGGGTACCTCAACGCGTTCCTGCGCGCCACGGTCGGGTTCGAACTCCCGGCCGCGTTGTCCGGGGACGTGGTGAACCTGCCGGCCGCCGTCGTGGTGTTGCTGGCCACGGCCGTGCTGCTCGGCGGGGCGAGGGAAAGCGCGCTGGTCACGACGGTGACGACCGTGTTGAAGGTCGCCGTGCTGCTGTTCTTCGTGGCGGTCGCGGTGTTCGGGTTCCACCAGGAGAACCTCACGCCGTTCGCGCCCGCCGGCATCGCGGGTGTCACCGGGGCCGCATCCCTGGTGTTCTTCTCGTTCATCGGGTTCGACGCCGCCTCGACGGCCGGTGAGGAGGCCCGCAACCCGCAGCGCGACCTGCCCCGGGCCATCGTGATCTCGTTGGCGGTCGTGACCCTGGTCTACGTGCTGGTCGCGCTGACCGCCGTCGGCGCGGTGGGGGTCGGCGTGCTGGAGGGGTCGGACGCGTCGCTGGCGACCGTGCTGGAGCGCGTGACCGGGGCGTCGTGGCCGTCGGTGGTGCTGTCGGCCGGCGCGGTGGTGGCGATCGCGTCCGTCGTGCTCACCGTCCTGTATGGACAGACCCGGGTGCTGGTGGCGATGTCCCGCGACGGCCTGGTGCCGCCGGTGTTCGCCCGCGTCGGGCCGCGCCGGGTGCCCACGGCGAACACGCTCATCGTCGGCTGCGTGGTCGCGGTGCTGGCCGCGCTGGTGCCGCTCGGGCAGCTCGCCGAGGCCACCAGCATCGGCACGCTCGTCGCGTTCGCGCTGGTCAACGTGGGTGTCATCGTGCTGCGGCGGACCCGGCCGGACCTGCCGCGCGGCTTCCGCACGCCGTGGGTGCCGGTGGTGCCGCTGCTGGGCGTGGCGCTGTGCGTGCTGCTGGTCACGGGCCTCGCGCCGGTGACCTGGTTGGCGTTCGGGATCTGGTCCGTGGTGGGGTTGGCGGTGTACTTCGCCTACGGGCGCAGGCGCTCGCAGCTGGCACAGGGAGAGTGATCGTGGAGACCCTCGGATCGCGTGAGGTGTACGCGAACCCGTGGATGACGGTCCGGGAGGACCCGATCCGGCGGGCCGACGGCACGACCGGGATCTACGGCGTGGTGGACAAGCCGGACTACGCGCTGGTCATCCCGCTGGACGGGGAACGGCTGCGGCTGGTCGAGCAGTACCGCTACCCGCTGGGGATGCGGCGCTGGGAGTTCCCCCAGGGCACCGCGCCGGAGGGCGCCGAACCCAGCCCGCGCGCGCTGGCCGAGCGCGAGCTGCGCGAGGAGACCGGGCTGCGCGCCGGCAAGCTCGTGGAGCTGGGCCTGCTCGACGTCGCGCCCGGCATGTCCAGCCAGCGCGGCCGGGTGTTCCTGGCCACCGAGCTGACCGAGGGCTTCCACGAGCGCGAGCACGAGGAGCAGGACATGCGCTCGGCGTGGTTCCCGCGCGCGGAGTTCGAGGCGATGGTGGCGCGCGGCGAGATCACCGACGCCCAGTCGATCGCCGCCTACACCCTGCTCCTGCTGCACGAGCACGCCCAGCCGTGACCGCGGTCGAGGAGCTGCTGTCCGCCGACGTCCTGGCGCTCGCCGACGACCTGGCGGACGTGCTGTGCGACGCCGTGGCCGGGGGCGCGTCCGTGGGCTTCCTGGCGCCACTGCCGCACGCGCCGGCCGCCGCGTGGTGGAAGTCGCGGGCGGCGGCCGTGGCGAACGGCGTCCTGTCGGTGTGGGTGGCGCGCGTCGAGGGCCGGATCGCCGGCACCGTGCAGGTCGCGGCGACCACGACCCCCAACGGCACGCACCGCGCCGAGGTGCTGAAACTGCTCGTGCACCGCGACTTCCGCGGCCGGGGGCTGGGCCGCGAGCTGCTGGCGGCGGCGGAGAAGGGCGCGGCGGCGCGCGGGGCGTCCCTGCTGGTGCTGGACACCCGGACCGGCTCGGCCGCCGAACGGCTGTACCGGGCGGCGGGGTGGACGGAGGCGGGCGTGATCCCCGACTTCGCCGCCGACCCCGGTGGCGTGCTGCGGCCGACGACGTTGTTCTACAAGAAGGTCTGATCTGGTCAGTCCGTCCAGTCCGGCTCGCGCTTCTCCAGGAACGACGACATGCCCTCCTTGGCCGCCGGGGTCTGCGACGCCGCCGCCATCACCTCCACCGCGATGGCGTAGGCGTCGGCCTCCGGCCGGTCGAGCTGGGCGTAGATGGTCTGCTTGCCCAGGGCCTTGCTGGCCCGGCTGCCGCGCGTGGCCCGGCGCATCAGCTCGTCCACGGCCTCGTCCAGCTCTGCCCGCGGCACGACGCGGTTGACCAGGCCCCACCGCTCGGCGGTGCGGGCGTCCACCACGTCACCGGTCAGCGCCATCTCCATCAGGCGCTTGCGGCCGATCGCGCGGGCCACCGGCACGGCGGGCGTGTGGCAGAACCAGCCGCCCTTGCCGCCGGGCAGCGCGAACCCGGCCTCCTCGGCCGCCACCGCCAGGTCGCAGGACGCCACCAGCTGGCAGCCCGCCGCCGTGGCCAGGGCGTGCACCCGGGCGATCACCACCTGCGGGACGGACTCGATGGTGCGCATCAGGTCCGTGCACAGGGTCAGCAGCTCGCGCACGCCCTCCAGGTCGCGGGACGCCACGTCGGCGAAGTCGTGGCCCGCAGAGAACACCGGGCCCTCGCCGGCCAGCACGACCCCCACGGCGTCGGTGCCGGCCACCGCGCGGAACGCCGCCAGCAGCTCGGCGAGGTGGTCGTGGGACAGCGAGTTGCGCCTGCTCGCCCGGTCCATCGTGATCCGGACGACGTGGTCCGCCTCTTCGACGCGAATGTGCTGGTATCCGGCCATGTCCCGACCGTAGTCGGCCGTGCAACCGCCCGCGCGCGGCACTCCGTCCTCCAGGCATGAGACGACTGCTCGTGCTCGCGGTGACCGCCGTCCTGGCCGGGTGCGGCGCCACCCACGACGCCGCCTCCCCCGCCCCGCTGGTCACCGGCCCCGCGCCGGTCGACTTCCCGGTCACCGCCAAGCCCCGGCCGATCGTGCTGCTCGGGTCCCGGGTGGAGGTCGTGGACGGGTACCGGTCCGGGGAGGAGAAGCTGGGCGCGTCCGAGGGCGGCTTCGAGTTCGTCGGCACGCCGCCCGCCACGCCGGAGCCCGCCACCGTGGCGCTGCCCGACGGCCCGGCGCAACTGTCGTTCGTCCCGGCGGCGGACGTGTTGCAGGCGGTCGGCGCGCCGCCGCGCGGCAAGGGGCGGCAGAACGCGCCGGTGCGGCTGGTGAGCGCCGAGTTCGGCACGGCGGAGTTCACCACGGACCGGGGCCGGTGGCCGTTGCCGGCGTGGCGGTTCACCACCGAGGCGGGCAGCGTCGTGGCCACGCCCGCGCTGTCGCCGGACCTGTTCTGGCGGCTGGGCGAGGTGCAGCCGGCCGTGACCGCCAACGCCGGCGGCGACGGCACCGACCTCACCGTGTCGATGCCCGCGCCGCCCGAGCCGTGCCCCGGCGACGAGCCCGCGCGCAACGAGCCCGTGGTGACCGAGTCGGAGACGTCGGTGGCGGTGACCGTGCGGACCATCGGGAAGGTCGGCGACTGCCCGCGCACGCTGGCGCTGAAGCTGGAGCCCTACCCGGTGAAGCTGGCCAAGCCGCTGGGCAACCGGTTGCTGGTGGACGCGCAGGGCGGGGTCGTGGCGGTCACGACGCGGTAGGGACGCGGAACGTGCGGCGGTAGGCGTCCGGCGCGACCCCGAGTTCGGCGCGCAGCCGCCGCCGCAGGTTCGCGGCCGTGCCCAGCCCGGACCGTTGCGCGACGCGGTCCACGGGCAGGTCCGTGGTCTCCAGGAGCCGTTGGGCGAGCAGCACCCGTTGCCGCTGGAGCCACCGGCCCGGGGTGCTGCCGGTGGCGGCGCGGAACACGCGGTGGAACGTGCGTTCGCTCAGGCCCGCGTGCCCGGCCAGGTCGCCGACGCCGATGGGGTCGGCCAGCCGGCGCACCGCCCAGTCCACTGTGGACGCGATGCCGTCGCGGTCCGGCTTGGGCGGCAGGGGCGGCTCGACGTACTGGCGTTGGCCGCCCTCCCGGGTCGGCGGCATGACCAGGCGGCGGGCGAGCGCGGCGGCGACCTCCGCGCCGTGCGCCCGGCGGACCAGGTGCAGGCACAGGTTCAGCCCGCCGACGACCCCGGCGGACGTCAGCACGCGGCCTTCGTCGGTGAACAGGACGTCCCGCAGGACGGTGGCGCTGGGCGCGGTGCGTTCGAGGGTGTCCAGGAGCCGCCAGTGCGTGGTCGCCTCACGGCCGTCCAACAGCCCCGCGGCGGCCAGCGTGAACGCCCCCGAGCACAGCGCCGCCACCGTGCCGTCGAACGCCCTCAGCGCCCGGACGACCGACCGCGGCACCTCCGCCAGCGGGTCCACTCGGCCCGGCACCACCACCAGGTCGCAGCCCGCGAGCCCGGACAGCCCGTGCGTGGCCTGGACGTGCCCGACCGGGTGCAGCGGCGTGGCCCGGCGGCCCGGCGCGCACAGGCGCAGCTCGAACGGCCCGATCCCGGTGTCGGACCGGTCCACGCCCCACGCCTCGCCCACCACGGAGACGTCGAACGTCCGGCTGCCGGGCAGCACCAGCACCCCCACCACGCGCATGGCAGGAAAGTACCGGATCGCGCCGCTCCTGCCACTCGTCCGCCCCGGCCGGCGCGCGCAGACTGGCCGCCATGACGAACACCGCGCTCATCATCGTGGACGTGCAACAGGGCTTCGACGACCCGGTGTGGGGCCGCCGCAACAACCCCGACGCCGAGGCCAACACCGCCGCCCTGCTGGACTCCTGGGGCGGCCCGCTGGTCCTGGTGCGGCACGACTCGACCAAGCCCGACTCGCCCCTGCGCCCCGGCTCGCCCGGCAACCGCTTCAAGCCCGAACTCGACCGCGCCGACCCGGACCTGGTGTTCGGCAAGAAGGTCAACTCCGCGTTCCACGGCGAGGTGGACCTGCACGCGTGGCTGACCAACCGCGGCATCACCGACATCGTGCTGGCCGGCATCCAGACCAACATGTGCGTCGAGACCACCGCCCGGGTCGGCGGCAACCTCGGCTACCGGGTGGAGCTGGTCCTCGACGCCACCTTCACGTTCGACCTCGAAGACCTGACCGCGGAACAGCTCTGCGCGGCGACGGCGACCAACCTGCGCGGCGGCGGGTTCGCCGAGATCGTGTCCACCAAGGACGTCACTGGCCGCTGACGCGCGCGTAGACCTGGGCGGTGACGGTCCAGTAGACGTCGGTGTCCACGACCTCCAGGTTGGCGTCGTCGTCGGGACCGCCCAGGAACAGCGGCACCCGGTAGCCGACGCACCGGTCGAACGGCAGCGCCGCGCCCCGGTTGGCCAGCCGCCAGTCCGCGAACAGCCGGTGGTCCAGGGCGGCGTCCGGGTGCCGCACCAGCTCGACGTCGTGGAAGTGCGCGAGGTCGCCGGGGATCTCGAACACCTCGCCACCGCCGAAGTCGACCAGCAGCACGGCGGGCCACCGCCCCGGGCTCACCGCGAACACCCGGCCCTGCCAGTCGAACCCGAACGCCACCGCGTCGGCGGCGCGGGCGGGCAGGAGGGGGCGGATCGCCGCGGTGGCGGAGGCGGACGACGCCTCGGTGTGCACGCGGTACAGCCCGGAGCGGAAGCTCAGCCCGCCCCACCGCCGCACCACCTCGGCGAACCCCGGAACGACCTCGGCGGGCGGCTCCCAGGGGGAACCGCCCGCCTCGTCGACGCTGAACGCCGCGGTGAAGTCCTCGAACACCCGGCCGAAGCTACAGGCCGCGGGACTGCCGCACCACGGAGACGATCTCGTCCATGATCTGGGTCAGCTCGTAGTCCTTGGGCGTGAACACCCGCGCGATGCCGCGGTCCACGAGCTTGGCCGCGTCGTCCGGCGGCACGATCCCGCCCACGATCACCGGCACGTCGCCCGCCCCCGCCGCGCGCAGGCCGTCCACCACCGCGGGCACGACCTCCAGGTGCGAGCCGGACAGGATGGACAGGCCCACCACGTGCACGTCCTCCTGCACGGCGGCGGCCACGATCTGCGCCGGGGTCAACCGGATGCCCTGGTAGACCACCTCGAAGCCGACGTCGCGCGCCCGCACCGCCACCTGCTCGGCGCCGTTGGAGTGCCCGTCCAAGCCGGGCTTGCCGACCAGGATGCGCAGCCGCTCCCCGAGTTCCTCACCGGTTGCCCGCACCCGTTCGCGCACGCGGGCGATCTCCGCACCGGCCTCACCGGACGCCGACGCGGCGGAAACCCCCGTGGGAGCGCGGTATTCGCCGAACGTCTCGCGCAGCGCGGACGCCCACTCGCCCGTCGTCACGCCGGCCTTGGCGCACGCGATGGTCGCCTCGACCAGGTTCTGGTCGGTCTTCGCCGCCGCGCGCAAGGCGTCCAGGGTGGACGACACGAGGTCGTTGTCGCGCGCCGAACGCCAAGCGCGGATCGCCTCGACCGCGTGCTGCTCGACGATCGGGTCGATGGTCTCGATCGCGTTCGCGCCCTCGGCCTGCAACGGCGACGGCTCGGTGGTGGCGAACTTGTTGACGCCGACCACGACGTCCTCGCCGGCCTCGATCCGCCGCCGGCGCTCGGCCAGCGACGACACGAGCTGCGACTTCATGTACCCGGACTCGACGGCCGCCACCGCGCCGCCCATCGCCTGCACGCGGTCGATCTCCTCGCGCGCGCCGGCCACGATCTCGGCGACCTTGGCCTCGATGACGTGCGACCCGGCGAAGATGTCCTCGTACTCCAACAGGTCGGTCTCGTAGGCCAGCACCTGCTGCATGCGCAGCGCCCACTGCTGGTCCCACGGCCGCGGCAGGCCCAGGGCCTCGTTCCACGCGGGCAGCTGGATGGCGCGGGCGCGGGCGTCGCGGGACAGCGTCACCGCGAGCATCTCCAGCACGATCCGCTGGACGTTGTTCTCCGGCTGCGCCTCGGTCAACCCCAGCGAGTTGACCTGCACGCCGTAGCGGAACCGGCGGTGCTTGGGGTTCTCGATGCCGTACCGGTCGCGGGTGATCTCGTCCCACAGCTGGACGAACGCCCGCATCTTGGCCATCTCCTCGATGAACCGCACACCGGCGTTCACGAAGAACGAGATGCGCGCGACGACCTCGCCGCGCCGCTCCTCGGGCACCTGGCCGGAGTCGAACACCGAGTCGAGCACGGCGATCGCGGTGGACATCGAGTACGCGATCTCCTGCGCCGGCGTCGCGCCGACCTCCTGCAGGTGGTACGAGCAGATGTTGATCGGGTTCCACTTCGGCACGTTCGCGACGGTCCACGCCACCATGTCGGTGATCAGCCGCAGGCTCGGGCCGGGCGGGAACACGTACGTGCCGCGGGACAGGTACTCCTTGATGATGTCGTTCTGCGTCGTGCCGGCCAGGGCCGCGCGGTCCGCGCCCTGCTCCTCGGCGACGCTGACGTACAGCGCGAGCAGCCACATGGCGGTCGCGTTGATGGTCATCGAGGTGTTCGCCCCGCCCAGCGGGATCTGGTCGAACAGCGCCCGCATGTCCCCGATGTGGCTGATCGGCACGCCGACCTTGCCGACCTCACCCTTGGCGAGCTCGTCGTCGGGGTCGTAGCCGGTCTGCGTGGGCAGGTCGAAGGCCACGGACAGGCCCGTCTGCCCCTTGGCCAGGTTGCGGCGGTAGAGCGCGTTGGACGCGGTCGCGCTGGAGTGCCCCGCGTAAGTCCGCATCACCCACGGGCGGTCGCGCTCACGGTCGGCCGGATACGGCACGGCAACCTCCTACGACGTTGTTCCCCGTAGCGTACTGACGAGTAACTCACGCCGCGCGTGGCGTTGCCCACTGAATCGAGCACGGAGGAGCATGGGGGCCGTGACCGCGCTCACCCAGACGTTGCTGCTGCTCGTGGTCTTCGCCGCGCTCGCCCTCGTGCTGCGGTGGGCGTTCGGGAACGACCGGCGCGGCGTGCCCGACCACACCGGCGAGGACTTCGGGCTGCTGGTCGAGGTGGCCGTGCTGCCGACCGCCGAGGCGGCCGAAGTCCTGGCCGCGCGGTTGCGCGGCGCGGGCATCAGGACGACCGTGGTGCTCCGCGGCACCGGCCACCGCCTGCTGGTCTTCCCCGCCGACGCGCCCGACGCCAAGCTGCTGCTCAGGCCGTGACCCGCTCCACGGTCGCGCCGAGCTTGCGCAGGTTCTCCACGAACCCGGGGTAGCCGCGCTCGATGTGGAAGATCTCGTACACCTCGGTCACGCCGTCCGCGCACAGCCCGGCCAGCACCAGCCCCGCGCCCGCGCGGATGTCGGAGGCCCACACCGGCGCGCTGGACAGCCTCTCCACGCCGCGCACGACCGCGTGGTGACCGTCGGTGCGCGCGTCGGCCCCGAGCCGCACCATCTCCTCGATGAACCGGAACCGCGCCTCGAACAGGTTCTCGGTGATCATCGACGTGCCCTCGGACACGCTGGACAGCGCGATCGCGAACGGCTGGAGGTCGGTCGCGAACCCCGGGTAGGGCAGCGTCACGAAGTCCACCGACTGCGGCCGGCCCTGCTGCACCACCCGGAACCCGTCGGAGTCGAACGTGGTGACCTCCGCGCCCGCCATCCGCAGCTTCTCCAGCACCAGGTCCAGGTGGTGGGGGTTCACGCCGCGCACGGTGATGTCACCACGCGTCATCGCCGCCGCGAACGCCCAGGTCGCGCCGACGATCCGGTCCCCGATGACCCGGTGCTCGGTCGGCCGCAGCGACTCCACGCCGTGCACGGTCAGCGTCGAGGTGCCCGCGCCCTCGATCTTCGCGCCCATCTGCTGGAGCATCACGCAGATGTCGACGATCTCCGGCTCGCGGGCCGCGTTGTCGATGACCGTCGTGCCGTTCGCCAGCACCGCCGCCATCAGGATGTTCTCGGTCGCGCCGACGCTGGGGAAGTCCAACCAGATCTGCGCCCCGTGCAACCCCTCGGCCTCGGCGACGACGCACCCGTGCTCGATCTCGCTGTGCGCCCCGAGCTTGCGCAACCCGCTCTGGTGCATGTCCAACGGCCGCGACCCGATCGCGTCCCCACCGGGCAACGCGACCACCGCGCGCTTGCACCGCCCGACCAGCGGCCCGAGCACGCACACGGAGGCGCGGAGCTTGCCCATCGCCTCGGAGTCGGCCCGGTGGTTGAGCTCCTTCGGCGTGGTGATGGTGGCGACGTCACCGGACAGCGTCACCTCGCAACCGAGGCTGCGCAGGACGTCGGCCATCAGCGGCACGTCCAGGATCTCGGGGCAGTTGGTGATGGTGGTCGTGCCCTCGGCCAGCAGGGCCGCCGCCATCAGCTTCAACACGCTGTTCTTGGCGCCGACGACGTCGACCTCGCCGACCAGCCGCGCACCGCCCTGGACCCGGAAGTGTTCGCTCACCAAGGAAACTCCTCATCCGGTTGTGGTTGCGCCGCAATCGTACGGATCCACTGAATCAAGCCAGTGCCCGGAGCCCCTTACAGTGCAGGGCATGGCGGTTCACCTCACCAAGATCTACACCCGCGTGGGCGACGACGGCACCACGGGCCTGGGCGACTTCACCCGGGTCCCCAAGACCTCGCCCCGCATCACGGCCTACGCGGACTGCGACGAAACCAACGCGGCCCTGGGCGTGGCCCTGGCCCTGGGCGCGCTGGCGGAGGACGTCGCGGGCGTGGTGCGAAAGGTCCAGAACGACCTGTTCGACGTGGGCGCGGACCTGTGCACCCCCATCGTCGAGGACCCGAAGTACCCACCACTGCGCATCACCCAGCCCTACGTGGACCGCCTGGAGGCGTGGTGTGACGAGTACAACAGCCGAGTGGGCAAACTGGAGTCGTTCATCCTCAACGGAGGCACCCCCGGCGCGGCCCTGCTCCACCAGGCCCGCACGATCGCCCGCCGAGCGGAACGCTCAACGTGGGCACTGGTCGAAGCCGAACCGGACACGACGAACACACTCGCCGCGAAGTACCTCAACCGCCTGAGCGACCTGCTCTTCATCCTCGCCCGGGTAGCCAACCCGAACGGCGACGTCCTCTGGCAACCCGGCGGCAACGCCTGACAACCCACCCGCGCCGCAGGCGCCCTGGGCTACCAGCCACAGGAAGGGCCTCGGTTCGTTCCCCGTACGGCCTGGGCGCAGCCCAACCGCGCTTTGGTCTTCTCCGCAACCAGCTTTTCCGGTTGCGGAGAAGACCAAAGGGTGGTTGCCTCCGGCAGGCCGTACGGGGGACGAACCGACGCCCTTCCACCCCCCGGGGGCCTGCCGCGCGGCGAGCGCCGCTTTTGAAGCTTTTAGAACACTCAGGAAGCCCAGGGGATGGAGCGGCCCGGAGGGGCGGACTCCAGCCAAGACAGGAAGCCGGTCAAAGCGTCCGGCCCCATGGCGATCTCCACCGCCTCCCCCTTGGCCCCGCTACAACGCAACACGACCGCGCCCTGAGGCATGGCGTACGCCTCGGACGCGGTCGGTTCACGTCGGTCGTCGATCTCGAACCCGTCCCGGTAGATGACCCGGTCCGGCCCGGTGCGCAGGCTCAGCGCGCGGGACCACACGAACTCGTCACCCCGGTAGTGCCCCACGCCCAGGTGCCAGCCCCGGCCACCACCGTCCAGGCGGGTCCTCAGGGCCACGTGCACGCCACCGGCGCGCAGGAGGCGGATGCGGCGCCACGCGAGGTACGCGAGGACCACCACCGCGACGAACAGGACCACCCCGACGACTTCGGCGATCCCCACGGCGCTTGTCCGCTCGTCCGCGTCAGGCCGAGTGACCCGCGGCGCGCAGCCGCGCGAGTGCCCTGGCCCGCTCCACGTCGTCCGCGTTCCCCAACGCCGACCGGGCCTCTTCCACGTCGATCTCGTGGGCCAGCTCCGCGGCCTCGGCGAGGATGCTCACGCCGTCACCGGTCACGGACAGGAAGCCGCCGTGCACGGCCGCGGTGACCAGCTCGTTCTCGACGGTCCGGATCCGCACCACGCCGCCCTCGACCAACTGGCCCAGGACGGGCTCGTGGCCGGGCAGGATGCCGATCTCGCCCTCGGTCGTCTGCGCGACCACCGAGGTGGCCGTCCCGGACCACAGGCGGCGTTCCACGGCGACCAACTGGACGGTCATCTCGGCCACGGGCATCTCCCTTGTCTGGCACTGGAGTCGTGTGCAGTCTAAACGGTCGCCCGAAGAGCTTGCCGCCCCAGCCACCCTCAGCGCTTCTCTACGTGTGGTACCACCCGGCCGGAGGTCACTCCGACGGCGGTCACGGCGATTGCGCCCAGGGCCGCGACCAAGGCGAACACGGAGAACCACACGGGTGGGCGACACCCGCGGTGAGCCCGAACCCCGTAAGCGACCGCGTGAGGTCTGTCACCAGAACCGGCCCAGGCCCGTTTCCGATGAGTGGAAGACTGGGGCTCGTGCCGGTCCCCGCCCAGGTCCCAGTGTCGCTGCTCGGCCGGGCGTTCACGCTGCTCGCCGTGTTCACCGCCGACCGGCCCTCGGCGACGCTGTCCGAGCTGAGCCGCCACTCCGGCCTGCCGCTGAGCACCACGCACCGCCTGGTCCGCGAACTCCTGGCGCACCGGGCGCTGGAACGCGACCCCGACGGTCGCTTCTGGATCGGCCTGCGGCTCTACGAGCTGGGCGCCCTGTCCCCCGGCGCGCTGGACCTGCGGGAGCGGGCGCTGCCGTACCTGGAGGACCTGGTCGAGGTCACGCGGCACAACGTGCAACTGGCCGTGCGGGACGGCCTGGAGGTCGTCTACGTGGAACGGCTGTCCGCTGTGGACGCCGTGAGCATCCTGACCCGCATGGGCTCACGCATGCCCCTGCACGCCACGGGCGTCGGCCTGGTCCTGCTCGCCCACTCCCCGCACGACGTCCAAGAGGACGCCCTCGCCGCACCGCTGAAGCGCTTCACCACGCACACCATCAGCACGCCGAAGGCCCTGCGCTCGGCACTCGCGACCGTCCGCCGCGACGGCTACGCCATCTCCGACCGGCAGATCGAGCCCATCACGTACTCGGTCGCGGCCCCGGTCCGGAACGCCTCGGGCGACGTCGTGGCGGCCGTGTCCGTCGTCGTGCCGGTCGAGACGCGCACCGACACCGTCCTCCCGGCCGTACGAGCCTGTGGCCGCGCCATCTCCCGTGCGATGGGTTGGCGCTCCTAAGCCGCCACCGGCGGGCGACGACGCGCCAGCAGGGCGGTGAACTCGGCCAGCTGCTCGGGGTTCATCGCGCTCTTGGCCACGGTCATCACCTGGATCTTGCCGAGCACCAGCATCCACGCGTCGGGCGTCTCCACGACCTTCTCCATCGCCTCCCACCGGATGCGCGACTGGAACGCCGGGTAGGAGAACGACACCCACTCCTCGTCCGCGTCCAACCGGAAGTCGGCCTTGATGCCGGACCACTGCTGCTTGATGGTCGAACCGATCATCATCGGCTTGACCACGAACGCGCAGAAGACGCCCGCCACGACCATCGGTGCCCACAGGACGTACCGCGAGACGTCAAGCGCCGCCATCAGCACGCCCAGCACCACCAAGGCGATCCCCACCGGCCGGAACCGCTTCACGTGCGGCTGGAGGATGTACTCGATGGTCCGCCGCAGGAGGGTCTCGTCGTAGGGCACGAGGACGTGCGAGTTCATGCCCGAAGCCTAGCGACGCGCACGCACCCGTCGGGCGAACTCGACAAACCCCGAGCACCAGGACGCCAAGTCCCTTCCGGACAACGCACCCCCGACCCGACGCAAAGCCCACCAGCCCGATGCACCCCGACCCAACACAAAGCCCGCCAACCCGACAAGGCCCACCGGCACAACGGAAAGGCCCGCCCCCACCAGGGGACGGGCCTCACCGACGAACGGCCGGGGACTTACTTGCCGGCCAGCTTCTTAGCGTTCTCCTCGACGTCGTTCAGGCCACCGCAGGAGAAGAAGGCCTGCTCCGGGTAGTGGTCGAACTCGCCCTTGCAGACGCGGTCGAAGGCCTCGACGGTCTCCTTGATCGGCACGAAGGAGCCCGGCTGCGAGGTGAACTTCTCCGCGACGAAGAAGTTCTGGCCCAGGAAGCGCTCCAGGCGACGGGCGCGGCCGACGAGGACCTTGTCCTCCTCGGACAGCTCGTCCATGCCGAGGATGGCGATGATGTCCTGCAGCTCCTTGTACTTCTGCAGAATCCGCTTGACCTCCTGCGCGACCCGGTAGTGCTCCTCGCCCACGATCGACGGTTCGAGGATCCGGGACGACGACGACAGCGGGTCCACCGCCGGGTAGATGCCCTTCTGGGAGATCGGACGGGAAAGCTCCGTCGTCGCGTCCAGGTGGGCGAAGGTGGTCGCCGGGGCGGGGTCGGTGTAGTCGTCCGCGGGCACGTAGATGGCCTGCAGCGAGGTGATCGACTTGCCGCGCGTCGAGGTGATGCGCTCCTGCAGCTCACCCATCTCGTCGGCCAGCGTCGGCTGGTAACCCACGGCCGAAGGCATGCGGCCCAGCAGGGTCGAGACCTCGGAACCGGCCTGGGTGAACCGGAAGATGTTGTCGATGAACAGCAGCACGTCCTGGTTCTGGACGTCGCGGAAGTACTCGGCCATGGTCAGCGCCGACAGGGCCACGCGCATACGCGTGCCCGGCGGCTCGTCCATCTGGCCGAACACCAGCGCGGTGTCCCCGAGGACCTCCATCTCCTCCATCTCCAGGAGGAGGTCGGTGCCCTCACGGGTGCGCTCGCCGACGCCGGCGAACACCGACGTGCCGGAGAACTCGCGGGCGATACGGGTGATCATCTCCTGGATGAGCACCGTCTTGCCCACGCCCGCGCCGCCGAACAGGCCGATCTTGCCGCCCTTGACGTACGGGGTCAGCAGGTCGATGACCTTGATGCCCGTCTCCAGGATCTCGGTCTTGCCTTCGAGCTGGTCGAACGACGGGGCCTTGCGGTGGATCTCCCACTGCTCGCCGTCGCGGCCGAGGCCCGGCGAGTCGAGGCAGTCGCCCAGCGCGTTGAACACGTGGCCCTTGACGACGTCGCCGACGGGCACCTTGATGGCGCTGCCGGTGTCGGTCACGGTCGCGCCGCGGACCAGGCCGTCGGTCGGCTGCATCGAGATGGTGCGGACCAGGTTGTCACCCAGGTGCTGGGCGACCTCCAGGGTCAGCGTCTTGGCGACGGCCTCGTACGTGATCTCCACGTGGAGGGCGTTGAACAGCTCGGGAACCGCGTCGCGCGGGAACTCCACGTCGACGACGGCGCCAATCACCCGGACCACACGGCCGGTGCGGGTGGTGGTGGCAGTAGCACTCATGTCACTCATCACTTCCTGCGCCACCGGTAAGCGCGGAGGCGCCACCGACGATCTCGCTGATCTCCTGGGTGATCTGGGCCTGGCGGGCCGCGTTGGCCTGGCGGCTCAGGGTGCGCACCAGCTCGGTGGCGTTGTCCGTCGCCGCCTTCATCGCGGTCCGCCGGGCCGCCGACTCGGACGCCGCCGCGTCGAGCAGTGCCGAGAACAGCCGGGTCTTCACGTACTTGGGGAGCAGCGCGCCGAGCAGCGTCTCCGCGTTCGGCTCGAACGAGTACACCGACTGCAGCTTGGCCGGGGTCGGGTCGTACTCGACCTCCATCGGCGCGATGCGCTTGGCGACCGGCTGCTGGCTGAGCATCGACTTGAACTCGGTGTAGACGACGTGCAGCTCGTCCAGGCCACCGGGCTCGTCACCGCCCGCGACGAAGGCCTTCACCAGCTCGTCGCCCGCCTCGGAGGCGTTGACGTAGTGCGGGAGCTGCGAGAACCCCGTCCACTCGCCGACGATCTCCCGGCGGCGGAACCGGTAGTAGCCCGCGCCCTTGCGGCCGATGACGTAGAGCACCGGCTCCTTGCCCTCGGACCGCAGGAGCGAGAACAGCTCCTCGGCCGCCTTCAGCACGTTGGCGTTGTAGCCGCCGCACATGCCCTTGTCGCTGGTCACGACCAGGACGCCGGCCTTCTTCGGGGCCTTGCGCTCGGTCAACAGCGGGTGGTCGAGGTTCGCCGACGCGGTGGCCAGCGCGGACAGCACGCCGGTGATCTCCTCCGCGTACGGCCTCGACGCCGCCACCCGCGCCTGGGCCTTGGCCAGGCGCGAGGTGGCGATCAGCTCGTACGCCTTGGTGATCTTCTTGGTCGAGTTGACCGTGCGGATCCGCTGGCGCAGCTCTCGAATCTGTGCCGCCATGCCTACGTCACTTCTCGGCCGGGGCGGGTCGGTTCACCTTGACCGACTCGTGCCCGACCTTGTCGGCGTCCATCGCCTCAGCCGGGGCCTCGTTGACAACCGGGGCGCCGTTCGAGGCGGTGAACTGCTGCTTGAACGCGTTGACAGCGTCCACGATGCCCTTTTCGGTGTCCTCGGACAACGTCTTGGACTCGCGGATGCCGGAGAGGATCACGTCGTGGTTGCGGCGGATGTGCTCCAGGAACTCGGCCTCGAAGCGGCGGACGTCGCCCACCGGGACGGAGTCGAGGTGGCCCTTGGTGCCCAGGTAGATGGACACGACCTGCTCCTCGACCGGCACCGGCGAGTACTGGCCCTGCTTGAGCAGCTCGACCAGGCGCGCGCCGCGCTCCAGCTGGGCGCGGGAGGCCGCGTCCAGGTCGGAGGCGAAGGCGGAGAACGCCTCCAGCTCGCGGAACTGCGACAGGTCCAGGCGCAGCGAGCCGGACACCGTCTTCATGGCCTTGATCTGCGCCGCGCCACCGACGCGGGAGACCGAGATGCCCACGTTGACGGCCGGGCGGACACCGGCGTTGAACAGGTCCGACTCCAGGAAGCACTGGCCGTCGGTGATCGAGATGACGTTGGTCGGGATGTACGCCGACACGTCGTTGGCCTTGGTCTCGATGATCGGCAGACCGGTCATCGAGCCGCCGCCCATGTCGTCGGACAGCTTCGCGCAACGCTCCAGCAGGCGCGAGTGCAAGTAGAAGACGTCACCCGGGTACGCCTCGCGGCCCGGCGGGCGGCGCAGCAGCAGCGAGATGGCGCGGTACGCCTCGGCCTGCTTGGTCAGGTCGTCGAAGATGATCAGGACGTGCTTGCCCTGGTACATCCAGTGCTGGCCGATGGCCGAGCCGGTGTAGGGGGCGAGCCACTTGAAGCCGGCCGAGTCGGACGCCGGGGCCGCCACGATCGTGGTGTACTCCAGCGCGCCGGCCTCCTCCAGCGCGGCCTTGACGCCCGCGATGGTGGAGCCCTTCTGGCCGATGGCGACGTAGACGCAGCGGACCTGCTGCTTCGGGTCGCCCGACTCCCAGGCCTTCTTCTGGTTGATGATCGTGTCGATGCAGACCGCGGTCTTGCCGGTCTTGCGGTCGCCGATGATCAGCTGGCGCTGGCCGCGGCCGATCGGGGTCATCGAGTCGATGGCCTTGATGCCGGTCTGCATCGGCTCGCCGACGGGCTGGCGCTGCAGCACCGTCGCGGCCTGCAGCTCCAGGGCGCGGGTGTCGTCGGCGACGATGTCGCCGAGGCCGTCGATCGGCTGGCCGAGGGGGTTGACCACGCGGCCGAGGAAGCCGTCGCCGACCGGCACGGAGAGCACCTGGCCGGTCCGCTTGACCTCCTGACCCTCTTCGATCTTGTCGAAGTCACCCAGGATGACGGCGCCGATCTCGCGCACGTCCAGGTTCAGGGCGACACCGAGCACGCCGCCGGGGAACTCCAGCAGCTCGTTGGTCATGGTGCCGGGCAGACCCTCGACGATGGCGATGCCGTCGTAGGTCTCCGCGACGACGCCGACCTCTTCCCGGCTGACTTCCGGGGAGTAGGTCGAGACGTACTTCTCGATCGCACTGCGGATCTCGTCCGACGAGATCGTCAGCTCCGCCATGTCGTTCCTGCTCTCACTTCGTTAAAGGAAAGGGGCTTGTGGGCCGCGGTTCCGGTGTTCGGTCAGCTCGCGAGGTCGCGGCGCAGAGCCGCGAGCCGACCCGCCACGCTTCCGTCGATGATCTCGTCGCCGATCTTGATCAGCAGTCCGCCGCGCAGCGAGGGGTCGACCTCCACGTGCAGCGCGATGGGCCGCGAGTAGATCCGGGTCAGCGTGGCTTCCAGGCGGTCCTGCTGCGCCGCGTCCAGCTCGACCGCGGAACGGACGTGGGCGACGGAACGTTCCCGGCGCTTGGCCGCGAGGGCCGCCAGGTCCGACAGACCGTTGACGATGCCGAGTCCGCGGGGCTCGCGGACCAGCTGGTCGACCAGGGTCTTGGTGGTCTCGTCCACCTTGCCCGCCACGAGGCTGTCCACCAGCGCGACCTTGCCCGCGGGGTCGCCCGCCGGGTCGGACAGCGCCAGCTCCAGGTCGTGGTTGCCCGCGATGATGCGGCCGAGGCGGAACAGCTCGTCCTCGACGGTGTCGAGCCGACCGTCCCGCTCGGCCCGCACCAGCAGCGTGGTGCGGGCCAGCGACTCGACGCCGTCGACCAGCTCACGCGGGTTGGACCAGCGCACCGTGACGACCGTGGCCAGCACCTGGAGCGCCTCGTCGGAGACCTTGCCCGCGAGCAGGCCGCGGAGCAGGCCCTCGCGGCCGGTGGGCTCGGTCGAGGCGTCGGCCAGCGCCCGGCGCAGCGAGGGCTGCCCGGACAGCAGGCCGACGACCGCGAACAGCTCCTCGCCCAGCTTGCCGAGGGCCGCGCTGTCCTTGGCGCCGTCGACGATCTCCAGCAACCGCAGTTCAGCGGCGGCCAGCGCGTCGCGGCTGGCGGCGTGCAGCGTCATCGGCGTTCCCTCACTTGACGGCCGGAGCCGAGGTGTTGTCCAGCTCGTCGAGGAACCGGTCGACGGTGCCCCGGCGGCGCACCTCGTCCTCCAGCGACTCGCCCACGACCCGGTCGGCCAGGTCGACGGCCAGGCGGCCCAGCTCGCCGCGCAGCTCCGCGACGATCTGCGCCCGCTGGGTCTCCAGCTGGGTCTGGCCCGCCGCGACGATCCGGGCGGACTCCTCCTGCGCCTTGGCGCGCAGCTCGCTGATGATCTGCTCGCCCTCGATGCGGGCGTCGTCCCGGATGCGAGCGGCTTCCGCGCGCGCCTCGGCGAGCTGCGCCTTGTACTGCTCAAGCGTGCGCTGGGCCTCGGCCTGCGCCTGCTCGGCCTTCTCGATCCCGCCCTCGATCTTGGCGGCACGTTCCGCGTAGACCGCCTCGAACTTCGGCGAGACGAACTTCTTGATGACGAAGAAGAGCAGCAGGAACGCGATCAGGCCGATGATGATCTCGGAGGTGTGCGGGAGAACCGGGTTGATCTGTTCTCCCTCCGCCGCCGCCACGATGAGGGTTTTCATCACAAACCTCTCTTATGCGATGAACGGACGGTCAGGCGTTCGACGCGAGGAAGTACACGACGAAGCCGAGCAGCGCGAGGACCTCGACGATGGCGAACGTCGTCCAGGCGAGGCTCAGGAGGACGCCGCGGGCCTCGGGCTGGCGGGCGGTGCCGCTGATGACCGAGGAGAAGATGAGACCCACGCCGATGCCCGGGCCGATGGCCGCGAGGCCGTAGCCGATCGCGGCGAGACCCGCGTTGCTCACGGTCGAGGCGGCTTCCTGAGCAAGAACGATGGATGCGCTCACTTGTGCTGTTCCCTTTCCAACTCGGTCCGCGAAAGGCTTCGCGGATCGGAGGCTTGAGTGTTTTTCAGTGCTCTTCCGCCAGCGCGGCGCCGATGTAGTTGGCGCTCAGCAGGGCGAAGATGTAGGCCTGAAGGACCATGATCAGCGCTTCCAGGAAGGTCAGCGCGATGGCGAAGAGGAAGGCGATCGGGGCCACCACGACCGTGATGCCGCCGTTCAGCAGCAGGAATTCACCGGCCAGGGTGAACACCAGCAGCAGGAGGTGACCCGCGAACATCGCCGCGAAGACTCGGATGGCGAGCGTGAGCGGGTTCAGGACGAACTTCTGGAAGAACTCGATCGGGATCAGCAGGATGAGCACGAACCACGGGGCGCCGGGCGGCATGGTGGCGTGCTTCAGGTAGCCGACGAAACCGTGGCGCTTGAAGCCCACGAAGTGGTACACCGGGTAGATGACCAGGACCGAGACGGCCAGCGGGAAGCCGATGTGGGCCATCGTGGGGAACTGGATGAACGGGATGAGCCCGAACAGGTTGTTCACCAGGATGAAGGTGAAGACCGTGAGGATGAGCGGCACGAAGGGCTTGAAGTCCTTGCCGCCGATCTGCTCGCGGGCGATCGAGTTGCGGCCGATGTCGTAGGCCGACTCGGCGAGGAACTGGAACTTGCCCGGGACGAGCTTCATGTTGCGGGTCGCCGCGATGAAGAACGCCCCGATGATGACGATCGACAGGACCAACAGCACCATCGGCTTGTCGACCGAGCCGAAGATCGCCGGGGGGAAGAAGTCCTTCACACCGGGTGGGACGAACTCGTCACCCGAGGCCAGCACCAACGTGGTCACTGTGTTCCTTCCGGTTCTCCCGGCCGGCGTTCACTCCGCCGGGGGAATCGTCACGATCGGGACAAACGTACCGTATGCACCGCACGCGCCCTTGAGGGGCACCCCTACCAGCCAGGGCGTCCCGTCTGCGCGCACCGTACCAGCCGGTAGCTCAGGGGTTGCCGGGGGTGGGGATGATCACCTGACTGCGACTGCGCTTGGAAGCGCGGACCTCCATGAAGGTCGCCACGACGATGGTCGCGGCCATGGTCAGCGCGAGGGCGTTCTGGTGGACGCTGTCGGCGATGGCGGGCACCTTGCGCAACAGCACCATCACCACGACCAGCAGGATCAGCTTGCCGAGGAAGCCGCCGAACGCGGCGATCATGATGAACTGCACGGGCAGGTTGGCGGTGCGGTGCATCAGCCACAGCGTGATCAGTGAGCACGCGATGGCGAGCGCGCCGCCGACGAGCGCCGAGACCAGGCCGGGGACACCGGCCACGACGGTCCAGACGACCGCACCGATCGCGACGGTGGCGAGAGCGGCCCAGATGGCGCCGCGGAACATCTCCCCGGCCAGCTTCTGGACGACCTTCTCGTGAGTCCACTCCTGGCTCATGTGTCACCCCTTCCCACTGGTCGGGACCGAGTGTAAGTGGGGTACTCGCGCCACTCGGACGGCGGGGTCGAGAACCCTTGACTCCGGCATGTCGCGGCGGTCGGCCGGGTGAGCGGCGGGCTGCGGGTCGGCGGAATCGAGCAGGCCGGGCAGCCGGGCGGGGTTGGCGGGTCGAGGCCGAGCGTGTGGGGTCAGGAGCGCTTGACTTCTCGCAGGCGCGGGATGGCCGAGATGAGCAGGGCCAGGAGCAGGCCGATGGCCAGGCACCACATCACCACGGCGACGTCGAACAGGGTCAGCGCCACCGCGCCGAACGCCAGCACGCCCGCCCACAGGTAGATCAGCAGCACGGCCCGGCGCTGCGAGTGCCCGATCTCCAGCAACCGGTGGTGCAGGTGCATCTTGTCCGCCGAGAACGGGCTCTCGCCCCTCCTCGTCCGCCGCACCACGGCCATGAGCAGGTCCAGCAGCGGCACGAACAGCACCGCCGCCACGACCACCAGGGGCGACAGCAGGCCGAGCAGGTCCTTCGTCACGACCGTGGACGAGTAGTTCAGCTTGCCGGACGCGCTGGTCGTCGCCGCCGCGAGCATCAGGCCGATGAGCATGGAGCCCGAGTCGCCCATGAAGATGCGGGCCGGGTTGAAGTTGTGCGGCAGGAAGCCCAGGCACGCGCCGGCCAGGGTGGCGGCGATCAGGGCGGGCGGGTACGAGCCGACGTCGCCGCCGTTGCGGGCCAGTACGCCGATGCTGAACGTGCAGGTCGCGGCGGCGGCGATGAGGCCGATGCCCGCCGCCAGGCCGTCCAGGCCGTCGACGAAGTTCATGGCGTTGACCATGGTGACCGCCAGCAGCACCGTCAGCAGCGCGCCCTGGTTCTGGTCCAGGACCAGCAGCGAACCGGTGCCCGCGCCGTCGTCGCCCCACGGCACCCAGAACAGCAGCCACTGCAGGCCGAACAGCACCAGGATGCCCGCGGAGGTGACCTGGCCCGCGAGTTTCGTCAGCGAGTCGAGTTCGAAGCGGTCGTCCAGCACGCCCACCAGGACGATCACACCGCCGCCGACGATCACCGCCCACGGGTCGTCGGAGAAGTCGAACGCGGCGCGCAGCACCGGCAGCTGGTGGGCCAGCAGCATGCCGCCGAGGACGCCGCCGTACATGGCGAGGCCACCCATGCGCGGCATGGGCTTGGTGTGCACGTCGCGCTGCCGCGGGTACGCGACGGCGCCGATGCGGAAGGCGAGCTTGCGGACCAGGCCGACGAGCAGGAAGGTCACGACGGCGGAGGTCAGCGCGACGAGCAGGTACTCCCGCGCGGGGAGGACGTTCGAGGCGTCGGGCACGTGGTGCTAGCCCCTCGGGGATGCGGACACGGTGGGGAGGGTGCCCACGCTACTCCGATCGGGAAGATCCACTAGCGGGCGACCTCGACTTCGACACCCAGCACCTCGCGCACCTCGCCGACCGGAACCGCGCCCTCGCGCAGCACGACCGGGTCCGGCCCGGTCAGGTCCACGATGGTGGAGGCGGTGTTCTCCTCCGACCGCCCGCCGTCGAGGTACACGCCGACGTCCTCGCCGAGCTGGTCCCACGCCTCCTGCGCGGTCGCGGCGGGCGGGAAGCCGGACTTGTTGGCGCTGGACACGGCCATCGGGCCGACGTCGCGCAGCAGTTCGAGGGCGACCGGGTGCAGCGGCATCCGCAGCATGACCGTGCCGCGGGTGTTGCCGAGGTCCCAGGCCAGCGACGGCGCGTGGTGGAGGACCAGGCTGAGGCCACCGGGCCAGAACGCCTCGATGAGCGCACGCGCCTGCCGCGGCACGGACAGCACGAGCCCGTCGATGGTCGTCCAGGAGCCGACGAGCACGGGCACCGGCATGTCCGGCCCGCGCCCCTTGGCCTCCAGGAGGTACCGGACGGCCTTCGCGTCGAAGGCGTCGCAGCCGATCCCGTAGAGCGTGTCGGTGGGCAGCACGACCAGCCGCCCGGAGCGCACCGCGCCCGCGGCGGCGGCGAGGCCGGCGGCGCGGTCGGACTGGACGCTGCAGTCGTAGAGCGTGCTCACGGTGTGATCCTGGCACAACGCCTTCGGGGGTCACTCACTGTCCCCGGTCGTGCACGCGGACGGCGGACGACCACGCCCCGGAGTGGACGGCTCAGGCGCGGCGGGCGGTGGTGAAGCGGGGACGTGGGCGGACGCGGGCGGGCGCGGGCAGGCCGGCGGGGGGTGGGGGCGGGACACGGGCATGGGGCGGGCGCGGACAGGCGGGTGCGGGCAGGCGGGCGAGCCGGCGCGGGC
>NZ_JBEZBW010000077.1:0-38431 GCF_040647305.1 Saccharothrix sp. NPDC042600
GCGGCGTCGGCGCGGGCGGCGGCGTCGGCGCGGGCGGCTGGGCGGGCGTGGCGGGCGTGGGCGAAGCGGACTGCGCTACCGGCTTCTGCTCCTTCTTCTCGTCCTCGGCCGCCAGCACGTTCACCGCGGACGCGCCGATCGCCGCCGTCACCAGCCCGGCCACGCCGTACAGCGCGGCCCGGCGCAGGTTGCTCCCGGATTCCTCCATGACCCCTCACTCCCGGTCGTCGTTGCTCACCTGCCGGAACCGTCACAGCCGCCGGTGCAACGCCGGTGCAGAACCGGTCAACCCGCCGCCACGACGGCTGCACCGCCGCTGGACACCCCGCCCCTACCGTCACGCCCCGGAGACAACGACGAGCCGAAGGAGCGACGCATGTTGTTCCGCGTACTGGGGCCCCTGGAGGTCGTCCACGCCGACGGCCGCCCCGCCGACATCCCGCCCGGCGCACCGGAACGCGTCCTGGTGGCGCTGCTGGCGCGCCCCAACACCTGGGTCGGCGTGGACAGCCTCGCCGAAGCGGTCTGGCCGGAACGCACGACGGCCCCCGCGGACGCCCTCTGGCGCCACGTGCACGACCTGTGCCGCCGCATCCCGCTCCACGACGGCACGTCGGCGCGCATCACGAGCATGCACGGCCGCCACCGCATCAACATCGCCGACGGCGAGCTGGACAGCGCGGTGTTCGAGCGGCTCGTCCACGACGGCCGCGAGGCCCTGCCCACCGACCCGGAGACGGCCGCCGACCACTTCCGTCGAGCCGCGGAACTGTGGCGCGGCAAGCCCTTCACCGCGCTGGACAGCTACCACGGCCGCGCCGAGACCGCCCGCCTCACCGGCCTGCGCTGGGCGGCCCTGGACGGGCTCGTGGACGCGATGGTGGCGCTGGAGCACACCGGCGGCTCGGTGTCCCTGCTCCAGGCCCTGACCGTCGAGGACCCCAAGCGCGAGCGCACCTGGCTGCGCCTGGTCGAGGTGCTGACCCGCGCCGGCCGCCCGGTCGAGGCGGAAGCCGCGTTCCGCAAGGCGTCCCGGGTGCTCGACGTGCCGCTGCGGAGGGTCCCGTGAGCGACGACTTCGAACCGCTGGGCACCGGCCCGACCGCGACCGTCTACAGTGGACTCTACCTGGCGCTGAAGGTCTACCCGCCGGTCGACCGCGCCGTTCTCGACGCGTTCCGCGCGGAGCAGGCGGCCCTGGCCCCGCTGCGCGACGAAGCGGCGATCCTGCTCGTGGACGACGTGGTGGACGCGGGCGACGGCAGGCCGGCGTTGCAGATGGAGCTGTGCTCGATGTCCCTGGCCGGGATGGTGGCCGCCGGCGGCCCGCTGCTGCCGGCGGACGTGCTGACGGTCGGGCACGCGGTCGCGTCGGCCGTGGCGGCGGCGCACCGGGTCGGCGTCGTGCACGGCGGCCTCAGCCCGCACAACGTGCTGTTCCACCCGTCCGGCGCGCCCGTCGTCGCGGACTTCGGCGTGGCGCTGCGGCGCGCGTTCCCCGTGGTCGCGGGCGAGTACACCGCGCCGGAGACCGCCCGGGACGGCACCCGCGACGAGCGCTCCGACCTGCACGGGCTGGGCGGCGTCCTGCACCTGGCGCTCACCGGCGCGCCGCCGGGCGCGGAGGTGGCCTGGCCGGACGCGCCGCCGGAGCTGGTCCGGCTGGTGCGGCGGCTGCTCGCCGACGACCCGGCCGACCGCCCGTCCACCGCCGACGTCGTGGTCCGGCACCTGGCCGCGCTGCGCGACCCGGCGACCGAGCCCGACGAGCCCGAAACCCCGCCGGAGCCCGGGGAACCGCCCGCACGGCGTCGGCGGGTGCGCGTCCGGACCGTGGCGGGCCTCGTCGCCGCCGCGTCCGTGCTGGTCACCGCGCCGAACCTGATCCACGACCAGCTCTCCGACCCGCCGTCGGCCGCGCCCGCCCGACCGGCCCCGACCACGAGCGGCGCCGCCGCCCCGGTCACCCTGGCCCTGGCCGACCCGACCGACGGCGGCGCGCACGTCGACCTGTCGTGGGAGGCCCCGGAGGGCTTCACCTTCGCGGTGGTCGTCGCGCCGGAGAAGCAGGCGCCGCAAGTCCTGATCGCGCACCGCAACCGGGCGATGCGGGTGCCCGTCACCGCCGGCACCCGGTACTGCTTCCTGGTCCAGGCCACCGACGGCGCGCGCGTGCTGGAGACCGGGCCGAAGGCGATCCGGGGCGCGACGTGCAAGGTGTGAAATCGAATCCTCATGATCCGGGTGTGACAGTGGTCGGCGTCGCGTTCGACGTGGACCACCGGAGGTGGGGAAGAAGTGCTGTTCCGCGTGCTGGGACCGTTGGAAGTGGGCGAGGGTGGCGCACGGGTGACCCGGAAACCGGCCGCCCTGCTCGCCGCGCTGCTGCTTGACGCGGGGCGGTGGGTGGAGTTCGACCGGCTGGTGGCGGCGGTCTGGCCGGACGGGGCCGCGCCGCGCTCGGCGCTGTCGAACATCAAGAGCTACGCGTGGCAGCTGCGCCGGTTCCTGCCCGCGACCGACGGCGGGCCGCGCCTGGAGGGCCGGCCGGGCGCGTACCGGCTGCGGGTGGAGCCGGGTGAGGTGGACGTGGACCGGTTCCGGCGGCACACGGTGACGGCGCGGCGCGCCATGGCCGGCGGGGACGTGGCGGAGGCGGTGCGGCACCTGGAGGCCGCGTCGGCGCTGTGGCGGGGCAGGCCGTTCGCCGAGCTGGCCGAGGACCTGGTCGCGCCGGTGGTGTCGGAGCTGTCGGAGCTGCGCTGGGAGGTCCGCGAGACCCTGGCCGACGCGCTGACCGCGCAGGGCAGGCTGCGCGAGGCCGTGGCGCTGCTGCGCGAGCTGACCACCGCGGAGCCGTTGCGCGAGGGTCCGTGGGCGGGGTTGGTGCTGGCGCTGGTGCGGGCGGGCCGGCGCAGCGAGGCGCTGGCCACCTACGACCAGGCGCGCCGCGTGATCGCCGACGAGCTGGGCGTGGACCCGGGACCGGAGCTGGCCGCGGCCTACCGCCGAGCGCTGACCCTGCCTTCGGCGCCCACCTCGACCGGTTCCCCGCGCTCCGACCTGCCCAGGGCGGTGCCCGATTTCGTCGGCCGCGACCACGAGGTGGGGCGGCTGAGGGCGTTGAGCCGGTCCGGCGGCGTCCCGGTGGCGGTGATCGACGGCGTGCCCGGTGTGGGCAAGACGGCGCTGGCCGTCCACACGGCCCACCTGCTGGCCGACCAGTACCCCGACGGCCGCCTGTACGTGGCCTTGACCGACCACTCGACCCCTGAAGAGACGCTGGCTCGCCTGCTCCGAGCCGCCGGCACCCGCGACATCCCGCCGTCGCTGGAGGAGCGGGCGGCCCTGTGGCGAGCCACGTTGGCCGGCCGCCGAGTGCTGCTGGTCCTGGACAACGCCACCGACGCCGACCAGGTGAGCCCGCTGCTGCCGGGAAGCGCGGGCTGCATGGTCCTGATCACCACCTACACCCACCTGCACCTGGACGCGGTAACCCCGATCACCCTGAGCCCCCTACCCGCGACGCACACGGCGACCCTGTTCAGGTCCGCGAGCGGCGACCGAGCGGCGACGACGGAACTCCTGCACGAGGTCATCCACCACACCGGCGGCCTACCGTCGGCGATCCGCATGGCCGCCAACCTGTTCCGCTCACGTCCACAGTGGACAGCACGGCACTTCGGCGCCCACTTGTCCCGAACGGTGAGCCCAGCGCCCGCTCTCCTACCGACCGCGGGCTAGCGACGGCCCCGGGTCAGGCGGGCACGGGTTGGCCGGGGGCCTGGAAGACCACCTGTGGCACCGGGCGGAGGTGTGTCGGGGGGCGGGTGGCCGGTGCGGACGGGCCGCGTAGTGCCGCCTGTGCCTGCTCGATGCGCGCCCGCCACGCCGAACCGTCGCGGAAGTCCGACGACTGGGCCGCCAACGACGACAGGACGCCGCGGACCCGGGCCGACAGAACGGGGTGGGCCGCGATGTCCGTCCACACCGGACCGCCCACCGGGCCCGACCCCGGCCGCACCGCCGCGCGGACGCGGTCGACCAGCTCCGGGTGCGACAAGGCCAGCCACTGCTCCACCGTGGCGCGCGAAGTGGACACGACAACACTCCTCACGGGCGAAGTCCCGGCGCTCGTCGCCGGGCGTGTCCTTCTCTACCTCCCCCACGACCCCCCTAAACCACGCCCGCGGGTACCAAAGTCGCGGGACCGGTAGCCGAAGGGCTCATGTGGACCGCACCGCCGGCGGCTACGGTCGGCCCGTCGCTGTGTTGAGTCCAAGGAGTTCGTTGTGTCTGTGCAGGGTGACGTGGCGCTCGCGGAGAAGGTGGTCCAGCGCGTCGGTGCCCGGCGGCCGGTGGCCGTCGCCTCCGTGTCGCCGAGCGGGACGGTCGTGGCGAGCGTCGGCGCGCCGCTCGACGCCGACTTCGAGATCGGGTCCGTCTCCAAGGGGATCACCGGCCTGCTCTACGCCGACGCCCTCGAACGCGGCGAGATCACGCCCGCCACCACCCTCGGCGACCTGCTCCCGCTGGACGGCAGCCCCGCGGCGGGCGTGCCGCTGTCCGCCCTCAGCACCCACACCTCCGGCCTGCCCAGCCTGGCCGCCGCGCCCATCGGCAAGACCCTCGCGCTGTGGTTCAAGGGCACCAACCCCTACGGCGAGACGCTCGACCAGCTCCTCGCCCAGGCCCGGACCGTGCGCCCGGGACCACCCCGCCCCCGCTACTCCAACCTGGGCTTCCAACTCCTCGGCCACGCGCTGGCCGCCGCCGCCGGCACCCCGTTCGCCACGCTCGTCCACGACCGGGTCTCCACCCCGCTCGGCCTCGACCTCTACGTCCCCGCCACCCCGGACGAGCTGCGCCCCACCGCCCTGACCGGCACCACCCGGTGGGGCCGCGCCCGCCAGGCCTGGACCGGCGAAGCCCTGGGCCCGGCCGGCGGCATCCGCGCGACGATCACCGACATGGCCCGCCTCACCGCCGCCCTGCTCGACGGCTCCGCCCCCGGCGCCGCCGCCCTGGACCCGGTCGCAGACTTCACCGGCCGCGTCGTCCGCATCGGCGCGGCGTGGATCACGCTCGAACGCCACGGCCGCGCCATCACCTGGCACAACGGCGGCACCGGCGGTTTCCGCACGTGGCTTGGCCTGGACCGCGCCGCGGGCACCGGCGTCGTCCTGCTCTCCGCCACGGCCGTCCCGGTGGACCGGCACGGCTTCGCGCTGCTGGCCGGGGAGTGACGCCTTGACGCTCACATGGCCGGTGTTGTTGCATGATCGGGCAATCACGCAGCGCCGGTAGGTGGTGGAGCGCGCTGGTCGAACCCCGGGCCACACGGGGCGATCGCCGACGGCTCCCGCCGGGATCGTCCAGTGGGCCCCTTGACCGGAAGAACCACCACCATGGACGAACACCCGCACACGCCCGACGACTACCGCGCGGACGCGTGGATCCCCGTGATCGAGGCCGCCTTCTTCGACCGCCTGCGCCGGCTGCTCGGCGCGAGCGCCACCCGGTCGTGGCCGGAGCCGGCCGACGCGCTGGTCCGCCGCCGGCTGGACGAACTGGACGCCGAACTGGCCCACCTGGTCGCCAACGAGATGGACGCCGCGAACGTGCGCTTCACCGCGTTGGCCGCCGCGGCGTTCGAGGTCCTGCGCCCGGTCTGCGGCGACGCCAAGGCCACGGCCGTCGTGGACGACTGCCTGAACAGCCCGTTGCGGCGGCAGATCATCGAGGGCACGACCGCGATGCTCGACCACGCGCCGGACCCGTTCACCGCGCTGGTCGAGGCGAGCAGGCAACGCGAACGCACCTCGTTCGGCCCGTCCTTCACCTTCGAACGCCCGGTGGACGACCACGACACGTACGTCCTGGACGTCCGGCGCTGCCTGTTCCACGAGGCCCTCAAGGCCACCGGACACCCGGCCCTGCAACCGGTCCTGTGCCGCTTCGACCTGAACTGGGCCGACGCCATCACCCCGGACCGCCACCACCTGCGCTTCGTCCGACCGGTCACCTACGCGACCGGCCCGACGTGCCGCATGGTCTTCACCCGCGAGGAGAACGTCCCGAGCTGAGCGGTCGGGGCACGCGGCCGGTCCGGACCGGCCGCGTGCCCCGGTTTCCACGGGATACTCGGTTCGTGCGCGCCGAAGTGGTCCTCGTTCGTCATGCCCGGCCCCTGCTCCCGACCCCGAACGGACCGGACGACCACCACCGGCCGCTGACCGAGGAGGGGTTCGCGCAAGCCGAGCGCCTCGTCGGGGACCTGGCCGCGATCATGCCCGCCTCGATCGCCTCCAGCCCGTACCTGCGCGCGGTGCAGACCGTCGAACCCACCGCGCGTGCGTTGGGCATGTCCATCGAGAGGCACCACGACCTGCGGGAATGGGACTCCGGGCTGGAACCGACCCCCGACTACGCCCGCCACTACGCCCACAGCTGGGCCGACCCGCACTTCGCCCGACCCGGCGGCGAGAGCCTCCACGACCTCACGGTCCGGGCCACGGCCGTCCTCGAATCGCTGGCCCGGCGACACCCGGACGGGACCGTGGTGGTCGGCAGCCACGGCACGTTCATCTCCCGAGCCCTGGTCGGCGCGGGACTGCACGGGGTGGACTGGCCGTTCAGCCGCGCGATGCCCATGCCCGCGATCTACCGCCTCCGCTTCACCGACCGCGGCGTGCGCGCCACCGGACCGGGGCTGTGAGCGCTACGGGTTCGAGATGCCCAGGGTGAAGCGGATCAGGTCGTCCTGCGTGAAGCCCAGCGCGTCGGGCACGGCGACGCTGATGTTGCCGTGACCCGGCAGCGGCACCCACAGGATCGTCATGCCGTTCTGGTGGCTCAGGTACCCCGTGCGGTCGCCGACCGGGAGCGGGTCGCCGACCTTGCCGACCTCGTTGCCGCCGCGACTGACGTGCACGGAGTTCTCCGGGCCGCGCCCGTCGCGCGGCGCGAACACCACCGACTCGTCCACCGCGCCGTCCCCGGTCAGCACGACCTCCATGCCGGCCGGCAGCCACGCGAAGTCCAGCGGCATCGGGATCGGCTGGGGTTCCGGGCGCAGCTCCTGGGCGTAGCGGACCACGTCCGCCTCGGGCAGCGTCCGCGACTCCACCACGACCCACTCGCCGGGCCGTTGCTCCCAGGTCACCTTCACCTTGCCGGTCATCCGCGTCACCGTGGCGGCCTTGCCCAGCACGGTGATGGTGGTGGTGCCGGTGACCGGGCCGTCGTCGGCGCGGTCCGGGCGGGGGCCCACGTGGACGTCCGGGCCGGACGGGACGTGCCGCTCGTCGCTGTTCGACGTCAGCTCCACTCCCCCGCCCTGGCGGCCCAGGCGGTAGGCGTGCGGGCGGCCCGGGGTGAACGGGAACTCGCCCAGCGCCGGCGGCGGGCCCGGGACCAGCTTGCCGACGGCGGCGGGAGTCGTGACCACCGGACTCGTGGTCGTCACCAGCTCGCCGGGTCCGGCGACCCGCGCCGCCGGGGTGTCGGGGCGCACCAGGTACGACGCCGACACGCCCACCGCGACCACGGCCACCGCCGTCACGCCGATCCGAGCGGCCCGGCGGCGACGACGGACCGCCGCGAGCACGGTGTCGGCCAGGTCGGGCGGTGCGGTCAGCTCGGGCGGTGCGGCCCGGAGCCGGTCGCGCAGCACGTCGGGACGGGTCATGACCAGGCCTCCTGCGGTGTGGGGGTGTGGGACGGGTCGAGGGCGCGCAGCTTCGCCAGCGCCTTGGACGCCTGGCTGCGCACGGTCCCCGGGGAGACGCCGAGGAGCGCGGCGACCTCGGCCTCCGGGCGGTCCTCGTAGTAGCGCAGCACGACGACCGCGCGTTGCCGGGCGGGCAGGCGGCGCAGGGCGTCGAGCACCTCGTGCCGGTCGGCGACCTGCTCGGCGTGGTCGCCGGCGACGGCCCGCTCGGGCGGCACGGCCATCGGCGACTCGGCCCGCCGCGCCCGCTGCCGCCACCACCGCGCCTGCTGGTTGACCATCGCCCGCCGCACGTAGGCGTCCGGCTGGTCCCGCCGCCGGATGCGCGACCAGTGCCGGGCGGTCCCCATCAGCGCGGCCTGGAGCAGGTCCTGCGCGCCGTGGACGTCGCCGGCGAGCAGGTAGGCCGTGCGCAGCAAGGCGGGTGACCGGGCGGTCACGAACTCGCGGAACTCCCGCTCGTCCTCTGGACTCATCTGTCCTCCTCGTTCACCCCTTCAGATACCGACGGGCCCGCTGACGCTGCCTCGCTGACCGCAATTCATCGGAAACCGTTCACCCGAGGCGGTGCAATCGCTGCGCGGAAGTGGGACAAGTCACTCGCTGTGGCCGGGAGGCGACTAGGGAGGAGTGGGTGAACACCGAAACGGCGGACGTGGACGAGCTCGGCGCGGGTTCCGCTTCGTGGAACCACCTGGCCAAATGGCGGTTCCTGCTCGTGATGCACCGGACCCTGGTGCTGCAGACCGCGCACCCGGCGGTCGGCGCGGCGGTCGGCGCGTTCTCGGTGTACCAGGCCAAGCCGTGGCGGCGGCTGTTCCACACCCTCGACAGCCTCCAGCTCTACGTCTACGGCACGCAGGCCGAACGGCGGCGCGAGATCGCCCGCCTGGAACGGCTGCACCGGCGGATGCGGGGCACCGACGACCGCGGCCGGCCCTACACCGCGGCCGACCCGGCGGCCCGGACGTGGGTGCACCTGACCCTGTTCGAGGCGGTCCTGCACATGCACCGCCTGGGCGGCGACCCGCTGCCCCGGGCCGAGGCCGAGCGCCTGTACGCGGAGTGGTGCCGGCTGGGCACCCGGTTCGGCCTGTCCGAGGCCGACGTCCCCGCCACCGTGGACGACTTCACGGCTTACTTCGACCGCACCGTCGCCACCGTGCTGGAGGACAACCCGGCCGTGCGCGACCTGTTGTCCGGCAGCATCCACCGCGTGCCCCCACCGCCCGGACTGCCGATCCCGGCGCTGCTGTGGGCCCCGGTCCGCCGCGCCGTGACCACCGCCGCCGTGGAGACGACCATCGCGACCCTGCCACCCGAACTCCGCCGCACCCTGGGCCTGACCCCGCTGCCCGGCTCGGCGTTGGCGACCATGAGCCTGCACCGCACCGTCCGCCTGGTCACGGACCTGCTGCCCAAACCGTGGCGCTACCTGCCCCACGCGTCGGCGGCGATCCGCGCCACCCTGGGCGGCCCCCGCTCGCACACCCCGATGGACCCGACCCTGCTGTTCACCACGGTGTTGGACCAGACCGGCGAGGGCGAGATCCGCTGGAACGACCTGCTGGCGATGGCCCGCGAGCTGTCGATCCACCTGGACGTGGACGAAGCCGCGGAGAACGACCTGCACGACGCGTTCGAGGCGTGGTGGACCGAGCTGCGCGAGGCCGCGGGCGGGGCGGAGGTGGTCACGTTCCCCCGGTACCAGGCCGCCATCGCCGAGGGCCGCTACCCGGGCGACGCGGCGGGCGTGGACCGGGTCGTGACGGCGATCTGCGCGTTGATCGACCGCAACGACAACGGCGAGGTGCCGGAGGCGGAGTACGTCGCGCTGTTCGCCGACAGCCCGAAGCGCCACGAGATCATCGCCGACCTGCGCACCCTGGACCGCAACGGCGACGGCGTCCTCCACACCACCGAACTGGCCACCGCGCTCCGCGACTTCCTGACCGGTTCCCGCGACTTCCCGGCCGCCCGTGAGCTTCTCTCGCGGATCTGACGGTGCGGTGTGGGATCGAGAGGGGGCATGAGCGGAAGCGCGGAAGCGAAGAGCTGAAAGCGGCGCTCGCCGCGCGGCAGACCCCAGGGGTGGAAGGGCGTCGGTTCGTTCCCCGTATGGCGAACGAACCGAGGCCCTTCCTGTGCTTGGCAGCCGTTCCTGGTGGTTACGTCGGTGCGATGGCGTAGCCGGTGGGGCGGGTGGTGAAGGTGCCTCTGCCTTGGGTTCGGCTGCGCAGGCGCGTCGCGTAGCCGAACAGCTCGGCCAGCGGCACGCTCGCCGTCACCACCGTCGTCCCCGCCCGCGTGGTGGACCCGAGGATTCGGCCGCGTCGGGCCGACAGGTCGCCCAGCACGCCGCCCACGGCGCCCTCCGGAACGGTCACCGTCACCTCGGCGACCGGTTCCAGCAGCGCCATCGTGCTCGCCCGCAGCGCCTCCCGCACCGCGAGCCTGCCCGCCGTGCGGAACGCCATCTCCGAGGAGTCCTTCACGTGCGTGGAACCGTCGGTCAACGTGACGCGCACGCCGGTCACCGGGTGCCCGCCCAGCGGGCCGTCGGCCAGCGCGTCACGGCAGCCCGCTTCCACCGCGCGCACGTACTCCGCCGGCACCCGGCCGCCGGTGACCGTGGACCGGAACTCGAAGTCCTCGCCCGGTTCCACGTCCAGCACCACGTGGGCGAACTGGCCCGCACCTCCTTCCTGCTTCACGTGCCGGTACACGAACCCCGAAACGCCGCGCACGACCGTCTCCCGGTACGCCACCTTCGGCCGACCCACGGCCAGGTCGAGCCGGTGGTCCCGGCGCACCTTCTCCACCGCGACCTCCAGGTGCAGCTCGCCCATGCCGGACAGGACGGTCTGACCCGTCTCCGGATCGGTCCGCACCACCAGCGCCGGGTCCTCCTCCACCAGTTGCGCCAACGCCGCCATCAGCTTCTCGGTCTGCGCCGACGTCCGCGGTTCGACCGCGACGGTGACGACCGGGGTCGCCACCACCGGGGGTTCCAGGACCAGCGGGGCCGTGGGTGCGCTGAGCGTCGTCCCGGCGCGGGCCGACTTCAGGCCCACCACCGCGACGATGTCACCCGCCGCCGCGGTCGCGACCGGCTCGTGCCGATCGGCCTGGACCCGCAGGACGCGGGCCACCCGTTCGACGCGCCCGGTGCCGGCGTCGAGCACCGGGTCTCCCTTGTGGAGGGTCCCCGAGTACACGCGCAGGTAGGTCAACCGGCCCGTCGAGGTCGAGTTCACCTTGAACACCAGCGCCGCGAACGGCCCGGCCGGGTCGGCGGTCCGCTCCGCGCCGTCCACGCCGCGCACCGGCGGCATGTCCGACGGGGACGGCAGGTACGCCGTGACCGCGTCCAGCAGCGGTTCGACACCGCGGTTGCGGTAGGCCGAGCCGCACAGGACCACGACGACCTCGCCGGTGCGGGTCAGGTCGCGCAGCGCCGACGCCAGCGTGCCCGCGGACACCGTCGAGTCCGCCACGAACTCCTCCAGCGCGGCCGGGTGCAGCTCGGCGACCGCCTCCTCCAGCAGTCGCCGCCGCCGCTGCGCCTCCTCCCGCAACGCGTCGGGCACCGGGCCGACCGACAGGCCGTCGGTCCACACCAGGGCCCGCATGCGCAGCAGGTCGACCACACCGGTGAACGCGTCCTCCGCCCCGATCGGCAGCTGGACCACCAGCGGCACCGGGTGCAGGCGCTCCCGGATCGACGCGACCGCCGCGTCGAGGTCCGCCCCGGCCCGGTCCATCTTGTTGACGAACGCGATCCGCGGCACCCCGTGCCGGTCGGCCTGCCGCCACACCGACTCGCTCTGCGGCTCGACCCCGGCGACCCCGTCGAACACCGCGACCGCGCCGTCGAGCACCCGCAGGGACCGCTCGACCTCGTCGGCGAAGTCGACGTGCCCGGGGGTGTCGATCAGGTTGATCCGGTGGCCGTCCCACGCGCAGGTCACGGCCGCGGCGAAGATCGTGATGCCGCGGTCGCGCTCCTGCGGGTCGAAGTCGGTGACGGTGGTGCCGTCGTGGACCTCGCCGCGCCTGTGGGTGGTGCCGGTGGCGTACAGGACGCGTTCGGTGAGGGTGGTCTTGCCGGCGTCCACGTGGGCGAGGATGCCCAGGTTGCGGACGGCGGACAGCGGGAACGTGCTCAGGTCGGTGCGCACGGCACAGCGCCTTTCGAGGTGGTTCGCGAACGGGGTCCGCGCGATGGCGGGACGACCCGCCGACCTCGGTCAGGCGGTCGTCACGAACTCCGGAGCCGGGCGCGCAGCCGGCACCGGGCGCCCGGAGACACCAGGATCACCTCGTGGCGCGACGAGGGGACGACGACAGCGGTGCGGTAGCGCACGGCCGGCCTCCCCTCGTCGCGGTGGCGCGCTGAAGATCAGCACGCGAAGTCGAGCGGAAGTGTAGGCACACCCGCACGCCTCCGCGAGCGGTTTTCACGTCGTCGTGCGCAGCGAGTCGACGGCCGCGGCGATGCCCTGCTTGTCGTAGCTCGACGTGGGCAGGGTGGCGGCGTGGGCGTGGCGGACGACGCCCTGCGCGTCGACCAGGACGGTGCCGGACTGCTGCATCGAGCCGAACACCTTGCGGCTCAGGCCGACCAGGGCGTGCGGTGTGCCCGCGGCGGTGACCACCGGGTACGGGACGCCGCGCTTGGCCCGCCACGCCGCCGCGGTCCCGCGGTCCTCCGGGACGGCGATCAGGACGCGGACCCCGGCCGCCGCGAAGCGGTCCCCGCTCTCGACCAGGTCGCGGACGTGGCGGTTGCACAGGGGGCACGTGGTCGAGCGCATGAAGTACACCAGCACGGCGTGGCCGTCGGGGACGCGGACGGTGCGGCCGGCGGTGTCTTCCAGCACCATCTCGGGAGCGGCGGATCCTGGTGTGAGCACGGTGGAGTTCCTTCCGAACGGTTGTGACCCACACAAGAGGGCGCGACGGCGCGAAAGGGTTCGCAGGGCGTGGTTAGCGGTCGGCTAACGCCCGGTGCGCAGCCTTGTCCCGTGGCCACTCGAAGGGCCATCGGACAAGGGAGGCTCTGTCATGAACATGCGCACTCGGCTGGTCGCGGTCGCGGCCGTCATGGCGGGTGGGGTGCTCGCCACGGGTGGTGTGGCGGCCGCGCAGGAACCGCCGCCGCCGTGGGCCCAGCCCTGCTACGGGTTGGCCCCGACGATCTACGCCGTGCCCGGCGTGCCCACGGTCGGGACCAACCTCCCGGACGTGATCCTGGGGACGCCCTTCCCGGACCAGATCGCCGGTCTGGCGGGCAACGACGTCATCTGCGCGCTCGCGGGCAACGACACGGTCTACTCAGGACCGGGCGACGACCTGGTGTTCGCGCAGGAAGGCAACGACTTCGTGGACGCCGGCATCGGCAACGACACCGTCTACGGCGGCTACGGCGACGACGACGTCATCGCGGGCGACGGCGAGGACAGCGTCTTCGGCGGCCCCGGCGACGACCGGATGGCCGGCGGCGACGGGGTGGACACGCTCGACGGCGGCCCGCACGTCCTGGGCGACACCGCCAACGGCGGCGCGCCGCTGGTCGGCGACAGCTGCCCGAACGACGAGTTCATCTCCAACTGCTGACCACCGCCCCGCGCTGCTCCCGGCCGCCGGTCGGGGGCAGCGCCTGGCGCAACAACAACGCGGTCGCCCCGTCCGCGGGCTCGCCCAGCTGGGCGAGTGCGGCGACGACGGTGGCGCGGGCGGCCGTGACGCGGGCCGGGTCGCGGCCCTTGAGCGCGGCGGCGAGCAGGAGCCGGTGGGCGCGCGGCGCGAACGGGTCGCGGGCCAGGACGCGGTCGGCCAGGTAGCCGGCCCGGGACGGTTCACCCGACACCAGGCACAGCTCGCCCAGGTCGAGCAGGTTGCGCCCGTGCAGCGCGCGCAGGCGGTCGGCCTCCAGGCCCGGCTCGGCGTCGGGCAGGTCGGCGAGGTCGGGCAACGGCTCGCCGCGCCACAGCTCGACCGCCTCGGCCAGCAACTGCTTCGCCCGGTCCAGGTCGCCCTCGGCGCGGGCCGCGCGCACGTCGGCGCTGAGCGCGTCCAGCCGCCACAGGTCCACCTCCAGCCACCGCGACCGGACCAGGCGGATCGTGTCGCCCGTGGTGCGCAGGTGGAAGCTCGCGTCGCCGCGGGCCCGGTCGGGGTCGAGCAGGCGGCGCAGGTGGGTCAGGGTGACCCGCAGGTTGCGCGCGGCGTCGGCGGGGTCGAGGTCGGGCCACAGCAGCCCGCACGCCTGCTCGCGGGTGACCGCCGGGCGGACCACCAGCGCGCCGAGCAGTTGCCGGACCCGGACGCGCCGCAGCTCCGGCGGGTCCACCGGCGCGCCGTCCCGGGTCACGCGCATGGCGCCGAGCACGTCCACGCGGGTCCGGGTGGCCGGTGGCGGGGGCACGGCGGCGAGCAGCCGCACCGCTCCCCCGCGCGGCGTGGCCGACCGCAGCCACCGGTGCACGACCGGCCCGAGGACGTCCGCGAGCCACCCGCCCAACCCGAGGTCGCCGACGGCGGCCAGGCGGGCCGCCAACTCGACCGACCACGGCAGCGGCAGGAAGCACAACGCGTGTTCGAACGGCAGCCGGGTGGCCGGGCCGATGTCGCCGGACCTGGCCAGCACCAGCGCGCGGGCCGCCGCACGGGCCTTGGCGTGCGAGGGTCCCAGCTCGGTCCGGTCCCACACCGCGCGCAACCCGTCGCTGAGCACGTACCCCAGGGCCAGGAACCGCCGCAGGTGCCGTTCGTGGAACCGGTCCGCCACCGGCCACCGCGCGAGGTGCTCGGCGAACGTCCGGCGCGCCACCTCCTCGTCCCCGCCGCCGACCGCGACGGCGGCCCGCGCGGCGCAGGCCAGCACGGCGTCGCGCGGGTTGTCGTGACCCGCCGGGTCGCCGCACGGCAGCGGGCACCAGTCCCCCGCGTCGCCGCAGCACGCGGCGATGACGGCCTGGAAGGCGGCGGAGACGAAGGAGTCGCGGGCGGTGCCGTCCAGCGGCGCGCCGCGCAGGAGCGCGAGGTCGGCCGGGTCGCCGTCGAACCAGCGCGCGACGGGCCCGTTGAGGCGCAGGTGCTGCTCGTCGGCGTCGGCCAGGGCGCTGTCGGCCAGGTCGGCGGCCTCGCCGGCGCGCCCGCACATGTTGAGGCAGTGGTAGTGGAACCGGACGGTCGCGAGCGCGACCGGGCGCGGCACGTCGACCACGGGCGCGCGTTCGATCTCGGCCAGCGCGGCCTCCGGGTCGCCGCCGACCTCCGCGACCGTCGCGGCCACGCTGTGCCGCAGCACCAACGCGATCGCGGTCGGCGCGCCACGCAGTTCCCCGGCTCGTCGCGCGAGTTCGGCCAGCCGGGGCAGGTCGGCGCGCGAGTGGGCGGTGATCACGGCCTGGCCCAGGACGGCGGTGTGCTTGAGGCGCTGCCAGGCCCGGTCGAGCAGCGGGTCGATGCGGGGGTCGGCGAAGTCGCCCGCGTGCAGGACCGCCGCCCGCAGCAGCAGGAACGCCGGCTCGTCGCGGACATCGTCCGGGACCCGTTCCAGCCAGCGGCGCGCGGTGACGTCGGGCAGCGCCGACAGGGTCGTGTTGACCAGCACCACCGCCAGTTCGGCGAGCAGCTCCCAGTCCCCGCCGCGCCGCGCCAGCGCGCCCGCTCGGGCGAGATCTCCCCGTGCGGTCAACACCTCGGCGGCTCGTCGGTGCAGCGGCCGGGTTTCCGCGGCCAGCGCCTCCGCCCACAGTTCGTGCGCGCGGTAGCGGCCGTCCTCCAGCACGCCGACCAGCGGGACCCGGCGTGCCAGGTCCGCGAGCGCCACCGGTTCGCCGGTCACCGCCGCGACTTCGTCGTCGGTCGCGGTGTGCAGGGCGGCCAACGCCACGAGCGCGGCGCGCTGGTCCTCCGGCAGCCGCGCGATGATCTCCTCCCGCGCGTACCGCCACGGTGCCGCCGGTCCGGCCGCGAACGCCAACCGCACCAGCGCGGGCCACCCGCGCACGGCCCCCGCCGGCGCCGGGTCCCGCCCGAGTCCGCGCGCCAACGCCCGCACCTCGGTCTCGGTGAACGACAACTCCTCCGCCCCGACCCGCAGCACCTCCCCGGCGGCCTCCCGCCGAGCCAACGGCAACTCCGGCAACTCCCGCCCGCACAACACCAGGTGCGCGGTGGCGGGCAGGTTCCGCACCAGCTCGGCCAGCAACCCGGCCCCCGGCGACCCCGACGGGATCTCGTGCACGTCGTCCAACACCAGGCAGACATCCAGCGGAGCCATCCGCACCACGGCGTCCACCACACCCCGCGCCCCACGCGCGGCCCCAACCCCTTGCAGCGCTTGCAGCAACGCCCCCGCCAACGCCTCGGCACTCTCGTGGACCGGCGCGCACTCCACCCACACGTCCACCCCGCGCGGCTCCAGCAAGTGCGCCCGCACCGCCTGCGCCACCACGGTCGTCTTCCCGAACCCGGCCCCCGCCACCACCACCGTCACCGGCCGCTCCCACCGACCGGCAAGCCGATCGACCAACCGCAACCGAGGCAACTCGACGTCCAGGGACCGCGGAACGATCGTCGGCTCCCACACGTGTCCACAGATCCACGTGGACTCCGAAAAATACGCCTACCACCGCACCGGCTGCACCGAAGATCAACGCGACGCCGGGCCACGGCGCACGACCGTCATGACGGCACCACGTCCTGCCCAAATCCCGGGTCGCGATATCGACGGGACACGGCAGTGTTGAGCGCCCGGAGCACCAAGGCCGGGCGCTTGCCGTGCTCAATGGGATACCCGACATAGCGATCGGGAGTGGGGTTGTGGTCGCTCAGTCGCGCGAACGTCGCGTCGATCTGGTTCACGGCGACCGTATCACGCACGATACCGGCGACCGGATGACGCAGTTCCTCGACGATGGAGAGGATGGACGGGCCGTTGTCGATCTCGACATGCAGCTCGTTGTTCCCGAGCCCCGACCACGCGTCGAGCGCGAAGGCGCCGGAAAGAAGGCCCCAACGGCGCAACAGAGCACTCCCCATAGCCACTGGCCCGCAACGGCGTCGCTGGAGCACCATCCCGAGACGTTCACCTGCGCTCAACTGCGGTGAACGGTCCAAGCGCGGGTCGATGAGGGGGCCGTGCTCCGCGTTCCTGATCTCCTCCCAGATGCCGTCCCACTTGGCTCCGCTGACACCTTTGACCGTCACCAGGGCGTCAGTCGGTGCACCGAGTTGATCGAGAAGCCGGATCTGCAGCTGCTCTCTGTTCACCACCACCCGAAGGCCGGGAACACCGTAGGAGGCGTCGCTGGAGTCAACCGGCGACAGGAGCGCTTGGAGGAACCAGGGAACGACCCGGTCCTCCAGTTGGACGACCAGACCGGACTTGCGCGGACTTACCGCGCGGATGACCTGGTGGTGCCAGGGAAGGCCAGCGGATCTGGGCGGGTAGCAGTCGCGGATCGCCAGCAGTATCGACGTTTCGAGGATGCGCTGGTCTACCGAGTGGGCGTCGGGCACGACACCTGCCCTCAGCTGCTCCACGTCGGCGTCCTGGGGCAGGGAAGTGAGGCAGCGTCGAGCGGTTTCGGGATCCTCTCCGGTGTACCGACACCGCAAGGCGATCCACTCGTCCAGGTGCGATGAAGTGGTCCCGGGCGAGCACCGGACCTGCCCGCCGTGGTCAGCCTCCCACGCGTGCCAGACGGCGAGCATCCCGCCGGCACCGCGGCTCATGCCACGGGCTGTGCGGAGGTCCAGTTTGCGCAGCACCAGCTCGCTGCTGCGGATCGTCCGGGGACCGAGCTGGTGGACCGGGGCGTCGAGGTCGCGGATCTCCGCGTGACCGGAGCCGTCCCAGACGGCGGCGGTGTACCGGTCCGTCGCGATCTGGGTCGCAGGATGGCACAGCGTCGCCAGCACGTCCCTCGGAGACGGCGAGTCCCGCCACTCCACCATCAGCGAGTCGATCCCCCTACCGGAGATGCTGATGGACCACACGTCACCAAAAACCTTGATGCGGCGCAGAAGACCGCTGGCCAGATGTGTCGGCAAGTACAGACGCGGACCCAGGCGACACCTCTCGACTTCGCCCGGCGACAGCGTTTCAGGGTGCCTCGCACTCAGCCGAAGCGCGTCAGGACGTTCGTGCCGGATGTAAGTCTGCGCCGCCCGCCACACGTGCGCAGGCACACTCGTAACCAGCACTCGTGCCCGACAAACGCTGTCGAGCAGGACTATTTCCACCGCGCCCGGCTCCCGCCACCGCACGCGCACACCGGCGGTTCCGGAAAGCTCTTCCGACGGGCCGTTGTCGATCGGGAGCAGCTCACCCAACATCGGCCCGAGGATGTGCGGGACAAGGCGGAGGTGGAGCGAGTCGGGCATGGGTCGCACCGCCTTGACCACCTGGTCCAAGCCGTAACTCCACGCGGTTTTGTGAAATCGCAGGTGCTGCGTGCCCCGCTCGATCGCTTGGAGCACGGCCGCCTCAAGGTCCCACTGCGCCCTGTGCAGGGCCGCCGGGAGCACGCGCTGTCGCAAGTGGGCCGGCACAACGGGTTCTGCGGGTGCCCCGTCGAGAGGGAGACGGGTAGTTCGGAAAGCGCGCGCGAGGGTTTCGCGGTCGAGTTGAGACAGGTCCTGCTCGAACTCGCGCATCCAGCGGGCGAGACCTTGCCTCGACTCCCCCGTCAGCTCCTGCCGCAGCCGGATGAGCTTGCCCGCCAAGTGATCACTGGGCACGACGTTCCCCGTTTCCGCCGCCCGGCTCGGCTGACAAGGATGACGTACGCAGCACAGTGGTTTTACAAGGAAAAGGGTTTCGCGCGGTGGACCGAGTCCTCTGGGGTGTCCGTCACCCGAGGCCGGGGGTGACCACCCATTCCGACGGACCGCGCCCGCCGACCGAGAGCGTACCCGACCGATGGGCCGGTGCAGACCGGGGGTGGCGGCAGTTCGGTGAAGCCGCTTGACGGCCAAGGTGATCTGTGGTGAGTTCGACCGGTCGGGGGATGGGGGTCCTCCGGTTCGTGCATCGACCAGGGGGGTTGGGGTGGCACGTCTTCGTCGGCATGCGCTTTTCGCGGTTCGGCCGGTCAGATCGAGGGTCTTGGTGGTCGCCTTGGCGGCGGTCTTGGGCACCGGTGTGGTCCCGGCTTGGGCAGAGCCCGGGGGTGGGACGGCGGCGCAGCCGGTGGTCGAGGAGGCGCCGGTTGCCGCTGCCGACTCCGCACCATTGCCGCCACCGCGGGACCTCCCGCCGTTGGACCCCGGGCCGGACGGTGCGCCGGACGTGGGGCGGGAGCCGTCGCGGGCGCAGCCGTTGGCCCCGCTGCCGGCCGTGGATCCCGGGCCGGACGGGCGGGTCGCCGTGGAACGGCGGGCGATCGTGCCGGAACCGCCGGTGCGGCCGACGAAATTGGACCTGCCGAACCGGCCCGCGCGCGAACTGGTGGACGCCACGTCCGCCGACGCCCTGGCCACGCTCGGCCGGGCGGGCCGCCTGGCCCCGGACGGCACGCCGGACCTCGACGCGACCGGGCTGCAACCGCAGGTGGCCTCCGCGCAGCTGCTCGACCCGTCCCGCCGGGCGACGCTCCAGGAGCTGATCGACGCGCTCACCTCCGGCGACCTCCCGCCGCCGCTGCCGGTGGACCCGTTGGCACTGCTCCAAGAGCTGCCCGACGGCATCCCGAGGATCACCTACCGGGTCTGCTCGGAGTCCGCGACCAAGGCCGTCTCCTGCTCGCTCTCGCTGCCGCTGGCCGTCCCCGCGATCGTGGACGTCACCGGCGACCGCACCCCGGACGTCCTGGCCGACCTGGTCCCCGTCGTCGCCCCCGGTGACATCATCGGCGCGTCCCGGCAGGTCCTCGACCTCGAACGGCGGATCGCGGAAGCCACCACCCGGCTCACCGTGATCCTCGACCTGCTCAAGGACCCGGTCAACGTCATCCTCCACCCCGAGCTGCTCATCGAACGGCTCGAATTGGAGAAGCTGCTCACCAGCCTCAACGACCAGCTCCACCAGGCGCTCGAAGCGCTGCTGAACCTGGTCCACGCCGGGCTGGGCGTGCTCAGCGTCCGCCTGCCCACCGGCGAGCACGCCGGCGGCGACCTGCCCGCGCACGTCTGGGCCGTCTACGACCTGCCCACCCGCAAGCGGATCTCGGTCGGGTTCGACGGCCTGCGGCGCGGGGCGGGCCTGCCCACCGCCGCGCTCGGCCTCTACACGTTCAGCCCGCTCCAGGCCATCCGCGGCGTCTTCGACATCAAGGCGACGGTGCTCCAGGTCGGCGCGGGCGAGTCGATGGCCGTCACGGCCGGCCTCGCGAACGTCGCCGAGACCGACAAGGGCGAGGCCGTGGACCCGACCGTGGCCAGCGCCCGGTTCTCCCCGGTGCCCACGCTGTTCACCGCGCACGCGTTCATCGACCCCGGCGCCGCCGACCGCGACCAGAAGGCCACGGTCGACGCGACGAGCAGCGAGCGCACCGCCCTCGACACCCAGGTGCTGTCCAACAGCGCCGCGGCCAGCCGGTTCGACCAGCTCAAGGTGGACCTGCTGCCCACCTCCGTGTCGGCGGCGCTGACCCGGCCGGCGGGCGGGGCCCAGGCGACGGTGGACTACACCGCCGACTCGACCATCGACGACGTCTTCTTCGCCGACTACGTTTACACCGGCCGGGAGTTGTCCCGCGCGGTGCAGGCCGGCGCCAAGGCCGTGCCGACCCGGTGGAACGCGGTCCTGACTTCCGTGCGGGACAAGGTGAAGCTCGACTACACCGCCGCGAGCCGGCTCGCCGCGCTCGACGTGGCCGTGCTCGACCGGGACCCGGCGATCGTGCTGCGCGGCGCGCTGCGGGACATCCCGACCGCCGCGACGATCGACGTGGACCTCCCCGGCCGGCACGTGCTGTTCGACGCCGTCGAGGCGCTCGGCTCGGCCGAGGTGTTCCTGTCCCGCGACCAGGGCGTGTTCGCGCCGCTCACCGGCGACCACGCCACCCTGGTGCTCGACGGCGGCCGGCTCGGCGCGAGCGCCCGGGTCACCGGCCTGAAGAAGATCGACGTGTTCTTCGGCGACCACCCGCGCGGCGGCACCGAGTTCTCCCCCGGCGGGCAGGCGTTCGTCGGGGCGGGGCACGTCGACGGCCACCAGAAGGCCCGGCTGGACGTGTCCAACCTGCCCGCCACGCTGTCGTTCGACCTCGACACCGCCCAGCGCAAGGTCGCGTTCCGCGCGAGCGGCGTCGTGCACCGGGTGCGCGCCGCCTACGTGGACACCGCGGCCGGCCCGAGCGCCGTCGCCGCCGTCGAGGGGGTGCCCGCGTCCGTGGACGTGGACTACGACCTCGGGGAACGTCCCCGCGTGCGCTACCGGGCGTCCAGCGCGGTGCCGCGGGTGGAGCTGTTCGCCGGCCCGCAGGGCGTCGAGCAGCTCGACCCCAACGCGCACCACTACCTGTCCACGGCGGTCACCGACGTGCCGACCGAGGTGGACGTGCTGGTCGATCTCCCGGCCCGCCACCTGGACGGCACCCTGTCGGCCCCGCTGGGCGGCATCGACGCCGTGGCGCGCACGCCGTTCGCCGGCCGGGACACCGTCGCCATCGCCACGCTGACCGGCGTCCCGGCCCGGTTCGACGCCGACTTCGCCGACGGCACGATGCGGTTCCGCGGTCTGACCGGCCCGCTGGGCTCGGCCCGGTTCGCCGTGAGCAACCACGCGGGCGCGCAGGCCCCGACGGGTCAGCACGTCTCCGTGCACCACCGCCAGACGACCGGCGACTTCGACGGCAGCGTGCTGGTGCGCAACCTCTCGCACGCCGAGTACTCGCGCGGCGCGGCGAAGCAGACCACGCGGCTGGACTCCGACACCGGCGGGGAGCCGGTGTTCGCCGACGCCGACGTGGTGCTGGCCGCGAACGGCGTGGACGACACCCGCCTGGCGCTGACCGCCCGCATCGACAACCTGCCCACCCGGCTGGAGCTGGTGCAGGACCTCGCGGACGGCAGGCTGACCTACACCGGCGACAAGTCCATCGGCCTGGCCGCCGAGGTCCGCGTCGGCAAGGTCAAGGCGCTGGACGGGCTCGGCGCGCCGCTGTTCGACAACGGCGCGGCGGTCCGGGCGCGGGGCTGCGACGACGGTCCGGGCTGCGCGCGCGACGACACCCCGTTGTGCACGCTGTTCGCCCGCTGCCTCGGTCTGGTCGGCACCGTGCGGCTGCCCGGCCTGCCCACCTCGCTCGCGCTCAACCTGGCCGCCAAGCAGATCGAGTTCACCGGCTACAGCCAGCCCGCCGGCGCGCCGCTGACCGCGTACCTGGAGGTGGACGGGCTGCTCGCGGGCCTGCCCCGGCTGGAGGGCCTGGTCCGGCTGGACGGCCTGCCCGCCGCGGTGGACCTGACCGTCGGCCCGATCACCGTGGCCGGCGACCCGGCGCGGGTGGACGTCGGCTACCGGGCGTCCGCGCCGCTGGGCACCCTGAGCGTGGCCGCGGAAGCCGCGACGACCACCGCGTACGGCACCCTGCGCGGCCGGGTCGGCATCGCGAAGCTGCCCGCGACGGTCCACGTCGTCGGCACGTTCGACGCGGTGACCACGCTGGGCGTGCACAACTCGGCCGGGATCGACGAGATCACCGCCGCGCTCTCGGGCGTGGACCGGGGGTACCTGTCCGCCTCGGCCACCGGCGTGCCCCGGGACATCGACGTGCGGGCCGACGTGCCCGCCGGGACGTTCACCTCGACGCTGTCGGAGCCGTTGGGCAGCCTCACGTTCGCCGCGGCGGGCGTGCCGTTCCAGGGCCGCGCGCACCAGGTGTTCGCCCAGGCGGTCGGCCTGCCCACGCAGCTGCGGGCCACGTGGTCTGGTGGCGCGTTCGACTTCCGGGGCCTCACCGGCCCGGTCGGCGCGGCCCGGTTCGCGGTCAGCAACCACCCCGGGGCCACCGCGCCCGCCGGGCAGCACGTGGCCGCGCACTACCGGCAGCTCACCGGCGACCTGGACGCCAGCGCCTCGGTGGAGAGCCTCACCGCGGTCTCGGTGGCCAAGCGGGACACCGGCTTGGCGTTCGACATGCGGTCGGGCGACGGGGTGTTCGCGTTCGACGGTGACGTGGTCCTGGCCGCCGGCGGCGCGGACGACACCCGGTTCGCCGGCGTCGGCCGGGTCAGCCTGCCCAGCCACCTGCTCATCGACTACAGCGGCGACAAGTTCCACTACGAGACCGACCGCCCGGTCGGGCTGGTGGCCGAGGCCCGGCTGGGCAAGGTCGCGGCGATCGACGCGGTGGGCGGCGCGCCGTTCTACCCGCACGGCGTCGCGTTGGAGGCCCGGGGCTGCGCCGGCGGCGCGGGGTGCGCGCGCGACGAAACGCCGCTGTGCGAGGTGTTCGGCAAGTGCTTCGGCGCGGTCGGGACGGTGAACCTGCCGGGCCTGCCCATGCGGGTGGACGTGGACATCCAGAACCAGAAGGTGGACATCGTGGGCTACCAGCCGCCCGCCGGCGTCGACCTGACCGCGTACGTGGCGTTGGACGACCTGATCGCCCAGATGCCGCACGCCGCCGCCCAGGCGGAGCTGAGCGGGCTGCCCACGCCGTTCGACCTGCACATCGGGCCGTTCGGGTTCGACAAGGGCCTCGACCCGGCCAAGCCGAGCACCCTGGCCGTGGCCTACGACAGCTCGGCCGCCATCGACACGCTCTCGCTCAAGGCGGAGGCGCGCACGACCACCGAGCACGGCGACCTGGTCGGCGACCTCGCGGTGTTCGGGGTGCCCGCGCGGATGGGGATCACCGGCAGCTTCGGCAAGAACTCCACCGTGCGCGTCGAGACCTCCTCGCCGATCACGCTCGTGGACGCCAACGTGACCGCGCGGTTCGCCGGCAAACCGGCGTCGGCGCGGGCGTCGATCACGAAGATCCCCGCGTGCGTCGGCACGAACTGCGTCACCGTCCTGATCGAGGGGACCGACGCCCACGGGACCGCGCTCAAGGTCCCGAAGGTCACGGTCGGCGCGCCCGCGCCGGGCCTGGGCGTCGAGGCGTTCGTGCGGGGCTCGCTGGACATCGACGTGAAGCCGGTGCACCTGCAACTGCACGACGCGTTCCTCAAGCTGGAGAACGCCGGGACGCAGGTGACCACCACGATCGAGCCGAACGTGGTCACCGGCAGCTTCGACACCCGGGTCACCTCCGACCCCGCCGCCGGCTCGATCCTCCTGGGCGGCGCGTTCTCGCTGCGCACCGACCGGATCACCATCCCCGACCCGGCGCTGAAGATCCCGATCTGCGGCGTGGACGTGGCGGCCCTGCACCTCGGCGGCCACGTCCAGGTCAACCGGATGGAGGTCGGGACGGTCTACCTGCACGCCGACCGGTTCACCAGGTTCTCCGTGCACCCCGGCGAGCAGTACCTCGCGCTCGGCGTGGACGGCGACTACGAGCGGTTCGGCGTCGGCATGGACGACATGGTGATGAACGTCGACGTGGACCTGCAGATCAAGGTGCTCAAGTTCGACGACCCGACGATCAAGCCGTTCTACGAGAACCGGGTGCTGCTGGACCCGGCGGTCACCCGCGACACCGTGCGGATGCACCTCTACGACCAGGAGTACGGCCCGGTGGCCAAGCTGGTCCTCAAGATCGGCGACGCCGAGCTGTTCGACTTCGACCTGGAGCGGGTGCCGCGGCACCTGCGGGACGTGGAGCCGGACGGGACGTTGTCCGGGTTCGTCTACACACCGTCCAAAGAGGACCACAAGTTGGTGTTCAGCCTGCTCGACCCGGGCCTGGAGGAGAAGGACCGGCCGTTGATCGACCTGGCCACGGCGTTCAAGTACTCTCCGTTCGACAAGAACGGGGGGCCGGGTCCTGGCTGCTAGAAGGCTCGCGGCGCTGGTCGGCGCGGTCGCCCTGGTCGGGGCGGCCGGGTCGGCCTGCGCCGCCGGCGGCGGTGATACGTGCGACACGACGGTGACCGTCGAACCGGTGGTCATCAGGGGCGGCGGCGCGCCCGCGGCCGACCTCGACCTCCAGGCCAGGGCGGTGGACGGCGGCAAGCCGGTCGCCGGGCTGGTGCTGGAGTTCCGGGTCGGCTGGCCGCCCGAGGGCGGCGCGCTGGCCGGGTCGGCCGACACCGACGCGGAGGGCGTGGCGCGGCTGCACGTGGACGACTACCTGCGGGCGACGCCGGTGCAGGGCATGGACTTCACGCGGATCGGCCGGTACCAGGCCGAGGTGTCGTTGTTCCAGACCTCGGAGGGCGTGGGCGGGGCCGTGTGCGTGCGCAGTGGCCAGGCCTCGTTCCGCTACGAGCCCTGAGGCCTCGGTCGGACGCCGGGCGTGCGGTCGAGGAGGCCGACGATCGTGTCCACCACGGCCAGGAGGTCGTCCGGGTAGACCGGGTGCGGGAAGATCGCGTACACCAGGCCCCCCTCGAAGGTCAGCCGGACCTCCCGGGCCCACACGGGCAGCGCGTTCTCCCGTTCGAGGATCCACCACAGGCCGTCGAAGGTGAACGGGGCGGCGGCGGGGTCGGCGCCGAAGGCGGTGAAGTCGTCCGCCAAGGCGTCGGGCAGGGGCAGCGGGTGCCACGCGGTCGCGGTGGCCGGGGGCCGGCTGGCCCAGCCCGAACGCCGGTCCTCCCGCGGCGGGACCGGCACGCCGCGGTGGTCGTGGCGGGGCGGCCGGACGAGCTTCATCGCGGGCAGCGCGGTGGTGGCCACCTCGATCCGGTGCTCCCGGTCCCACCGGGCGCCGGCGCCCGCGACCACCGCCGTCCGCACGGACGCCTCGGTCACCCGCACGTGCCACGGCCCGCGCCGGAAGTCCATCGCCAGGTCGAACCCCGGACGCGACCGTGGGAACAGCCTGCCCGGCACGCCGGTCGCTTCGTCCGCCATCGGTCCGCGCAGCCCGGCCGACCACGCGGTCGCGCCGTCCGGACCGGTCACCCGGCCGCCCAGTTCGACCGCCGGCGGGGTGAGGGCGGCGACCCGGGCGGCGCGGGCGTTGTCGTGCGCGCGGAGGTGGAACCACCGCCGCACCACCAGGAACACGACGACGATGGCGAGCCCGGTCAGGCCCCACGGGTTGAGCAGCGAGTCGCGGAAGGCCCGCAGGAAGTCGGACATCAGAGGTCGAGCAACCCTTCGCCGCCCTGCCGGTGCACCTGCTCCTGGAAGCGCTCGAACCGCGCGACGAGTGGGTCGGGCGCGGGCGTCAAGGCCGGACCTCCTCCTGCTGCCGGTTGTTCGAGGAGGCCCCACCGTAGGGGTGGCGGGGGTGACGTGCTGCCGGTCGAACGACCCACAAACGCCGGCGGTGCGCGCGGTGGGCGCGGCGGGGTCGGGGTGGCTCGTGTGGTGGTCGGCCGGCCTCGACCCGCGCCCCGGTCGGCCCGGGGGGCGCGGCCCCGCTCAGTTGTACGGGTTGTCGTAGAAGGCGCTGCGCGTGACGGTCTTCGCGGTGTTCGTCGCCCCGTCGAAGTACAGGCCCTCGAACACCAGGCGCACGTTCTGCACCGTGCCCGGGTACGGGAAGTCGGCGTTCAGCGTCCCCGACTCGTAGAAGTAGTGGTGCGGCGCGCCGTTGACGTCGACGCGCAGCTTGGTGTCCACGTAGCTCGACTGCCGCGACATCGTCACGTCGAGCCGGTACAGCGCGTTGCCGTCGTCGAACCGGATCGTGCCGCCCAGGTGCCCGACCTGCGTCACGTGTCCGCTGGAGGAGTAGCCGCGGAGCTGGATGTCCACGGGTTGAGCGGGTCCGAGGGCGGCCTGCGCCGGTGTCGCGGTCGCCGTCGCGGCGAACAACGCGGCACACAACGCTCCGGCCAGGCGTAACAGCATCATCCGTCGTTCCTCCTGCCAAGAGGGGGTGTCGGCGCTCACTGTGGCACGCCGACCGCCCCCGCGTTGACAGCCGATCGGACGCGAAATCCCTTGTGCCGCAACGAAAAAGTTGCGCAACTCACAGCGGGTCGATGCGCTTGCGCAGCAGGCAGAACTCGTTGCCCTCCGGGTCGGCCAGGACGTGCCACGGCTCCTGGCCGGTCTGGCCGACGTCGGCCGGCCGGGCGCCCAGCGCGAGCAGGCGTTCCAGCTCGGCGTCCTGGTCGCGGTCGGTCGGGTTGACGTCGATGTGCAGCCGCGACCTCGCCTTCGCCGGCCGCGCCTCCGGGGTGAGGACGAGCGTCGGCTGCGGCCCGCCGAACCCCGCGCGCGGACCGATCTCCACCGAGCCGTCGTCCTCGCGGCCGAGCACGACGTAGTCGAGCACCTCGCACCAGAACCGCGCCAGCGACTCGGGATCGCGGCACCCGAGCACGAGTTCGCCGATGCGACAAGCCATCCGGCCCACCTCCACACGCGACCGTACCGGAGCCCCGTCAGGTGGTCGCGCGGAAGGCGCGCCGGTACTGGGTCGGGGTCACGCCGACGTGGGTGGCGAAGTGGCGGCGCAGGTTGGCCGCCGACCCCAACCCGCTGCGCTCGCTCACGTGGTCCACCGACAGGTCCGTGGTCTCCAGCAGGCCGCGGGCGCGGATGACGCGCTGGGTGAGCAGCCACCGCAACGGCGTCGTCGCGGTGGCGTCGTGGAAGCGGCGGACGAACGTGCGGGGGCTCAGGCCCGCCCGGCGCGCCAGGGCGGCCACGGTGAGCGGCCGGTCGAGGTTCTCGGTGGCCCAGTGCAGCAGCGGGCCGAGGCCGGCGCCGTCGGTGTCCGGGACGGCGAGCGCGACGTACTGCGCCTGGCCGCCCGTGCGGTGCGCGGGCAGGACCATCCGGCGGGCCACCTGGTTGGCGACGTGCGCGCCGAGGTCGCCGCGGACCACGTGCAGGCACAGGTCGATCCCGGCGCTGCGGCCCGCGCTGGTGAGCACGTCACCGTCGTCCACGTAGAGCACCGAGTCGTCCACCCGGACCCGCGGGTGCAGCATGGCCAGGGTGGCGGCGTACATCCAGTGCGTGGCGGCCCGCCGGCCGTCGAGCAGCCCGGCGGCGGCCAGGACGAACGACCCGGTGCACAACGAGACGATCCGCGCCCCCGCGTCCGCCGCCGCCCGCACGGCCTCGACCAGCGCGGGCGGCACGGGACGACCCGACTGGACGCACGCGTACGGCAACGCCGGCACGACCACCGTGCCCGCGTCGGCCAGCGCCTCCAGACCGTGGTCGGCGCGCTGGTGGAACCCGAACTCGGTGCGCGTGCCGGCGGGGTTCTCGGCGCACACCCGCAGCTCGTACCACGGGTCGGCGAGGTCGGTCCGGGCCGGCCCGAACACCTCGCAGGCGATGGCCAGCTCGAACAACGGCATGTCGTCCACCACGGCCAGCGCGACCGACCCCGCTCCCATGGACGACGAGTCTGGCAGGAATCGTGCGAACAGTGGAAGTCCTGCCACTCGTCGCCGCCGGGCCGCTCGGGCATCGTCCCCGGTCGTGACCAAGCTGAACGTGGTGGAGCTGCGGCGGTACACCCTGCGCCCCGGCCGGCGCGACGAGTTGATCGACCTGTTCGACCGCGAGTTCGTGGAGTCGCAGGAGGAGGTCGGCATCCGGGTCCTGGGCCAGTTCCGCGACCTGGACGACCCGGACCGCTTCGTCTGGCTGCGCGCCTTCCCCGACATGGACGCGCGCCGCGAGTCCCTGACCGCCTTCTACGTCCACGGCCGCGCCTGGCGCGACCACCGCGACGCCGCCCGCGCCACCATGCTCGACACCACCGACGTCCTGCTCCTGCGCCCGACCCGCCCCGACACCCTGCCGCTCCCGTCGCCCGGGACGATCTCGCGGGTGGCGGTGACCGTGCACCACCTGGCCACCGACGCGGCCGAGTTCGCGGAGTTCTTCACGACGACGGTCGAACCCGTCCTGACCGCGACCGGCGCGCCCCCACCGGCCTGCTTCCGCACCGAACCGGCGGAGAACACCTTCCCGGCCCTGCCGGTCCGCACCGGCGAAACGGTGTTCGTCCACCTGACGACCTTCCCCACCGCCGCCGACCACCACGACCACCAACGCAGACTGGCCGCCGACCCGCACTGGCGCGACCGGGTCCTACCGGCCCTGACCGACCACCTCACCGCCCCGACGCGGCACCTCACCCTCACCCCGACGGCCCGTTCCCGGCTGCGCTGAGCGTTCGGCGAGCCGGCCGGCCGGAGGTGGTGCGACCTCGACGCACCACCGTCCGCCCACAGCCGAGCGGAGGCCAGGGGCGTGCGATCCGGTCGCGCGTCCTGGTGTCGAACCAGGCAGACCGGGGTTATGAGTCCCGGGTGGCCGCCGGGCCACGCGCGTTTGGTCCGCCCGGAAGCCTTGGCCACGGCTCGGGCGGCGGCTCCCCCGCCAGGGTTCGAACCTGGTCCTCCCGATCAACGGTCGGGCGTGCGGCCGGGTGCACTTCAGGGGAATGGGGTCCGCCACCGGGAAGTCGGCGTCACGTGGCAACCCCGGCTCGGGTCGCGCGTCCTTGCGCACGTGAGGATCGACTGGGGGCGGGTGTGGCGGTGGTTGCCGGTCGGGGCGGCCGGGGTGGTGGCCCTCTGGTCGCTGTGGGCGGTCAGTGTTCCCGGTGGTTACTTCATGGCTTTCGTGCTGTCGTTGAGTGCCTGGGTGGTCGTGGCGGGGATGACCGTCGGCCTGGCGGTCATCGGTCTGATCGGGCTGCCGGCTCCCCGGTGGCGCACGTCGGTCCGCCTGTGGCCGCTGGCGCTGGTGCCGGTGGTCGCCGCGGTGACCTTCGCGGTGGCCGGCTCGGTCCAGGGCGTCATGTTCGACCTGCACCGCGGCCGGTTGGAGGCGCTGGTCGCCGAGGCGGCCGAGCAGCCCGACCGACGCGTCGAGGACCGTTGGGTGGGCATCTACACCATCTCGTACACCACCGGCGACCAGGGTTGCACGCTCCTCGCCCTGGAGGACGCCGGGGCGCTGTTCGCCTCGACCGGGTTCGCCCACTGCCCCGGTCCGCGCCCGAAGGACGCCAAGGGCGACGGCTACCGGTACGAACCGATCGACGGACCCTGGTACGAGTACACCCTGGTGTGGTGACCGACCTTACGGACACATGGCGGTGGCGGAGCGCCGACGCATTCGCCGCGCCGCTCGATTCTCCCTGCTCGCCATGACTTCCGGCCTTCCGTCCTGTGTGGTGTGTGGCAAGCATGCGGGGTGACCACGGCTTCGGGCAACGGGTTTTCGGCGGATCCGCGACGGGCGCGGGCGGGCCGGCGCCAAGGTCTGTCCGCACACCGACTACCAGGGGGCCTGCCATGTCGGGCGACGACCGCGCGCGCCTTGACGCCAGGATGTTCTTGAGCGAGTCCGACCTGAGGTGCTCGCCCGGCCGCCCGTCCGGCTACCTGTCGGCCGGCGTCCTGGCCGTCCTCGTGCACGGTCCGGTCCGCGGCCACGGCCTCCCGGACGCCCTGGCGGCGGTACGGGCGCGCCGGAGAAGACCGCAACCCTGGGGCGACGGCGCGGTGGGCGAGTCCGCGCCGGCCATCGCCCTGTACGCGACCGCGGCCACGGACAGCCCACGCGCCGCGCTGCCGGCGTCGGTCAACCACGACGGCGACAGCGACTCCACGGCGGCGGTGTGCGGCAACATCGTCGGAGCCCTGTACGGCCCGGCCGCCCTCGACCCGGCCTGGCCGGCCCGCTACCCCGACGACTGACGCCACGGGGCCACCTCCCGCCTGAGGAGGTGGCCCCGCGCGTCACGTCATCCCGCGATGAACCCCCACGCGCACATGAAGAGGCTCAGGGCGAGCGACCTCAACATCTGGCCGCCTTGCAGGCTGATCGAGTGCAGCCCAGCCTCCGTCATGGCCCGCTGGCACCCCAGCACCCTGCGGTGCATCGTGAAACGGGTGACCTTCTTGTGGGTACGCAACTGCTTGGCCTTCTGGAACGCGTTCTTGATGCCCCCGCTTTGGAACTTGCCCCGGATCTGGCGTTTTTTGCACAGCCACTTGCAGACCCGCGGGCACCACCGCAGACACCCGGCGATGATGGGCACCCAGAACGCCGCGCCGTCCAGGTCGGTCACGTTGACCGGGTCGCCGCCGACGTAGTCGTAGTCGTTGGCCGACCCGCCCTCGACCGGGTCCACCGACAGGAACCGGCCCAACAGCGGGCTGTACGGCCGCGCTCCCATCTGGACGATCGACAGCGCCCCCGCGTGCTCGTGCGGGCGCTGGTGCTGACCCAGCCAGCCGTGGTCCATCTGACCGGGCTGGTTGTCCGGCACGTCGTCGGGGTCCACGGTCCCGTCGGTGCGCACCGGCTCGCCGAACGGCGTGTACTCGCGCAGGTCGCCGACCTGCTTGCCGGTCGCGTCCGTGGTCAGGAACAGGTTCCCGCGCACGGACGGGTGGTCCCAGCCCGGCTTCGGGCCGGCGGTGTGCAGCACACCGCCCGGCAGCACGACGCTCCGGCTGAGCACCGCGCCGGTCCCGTCCAGCGCGAGGTCGGCCGTGTCGCCCTCGCCGGTGTGCCCGTAGACCACGACCGACTGCTGGTCACCGGCGTTCGCGGCCCGCCGGACGACCCGGTCGGCCGCGTCCCGCACGTAGGACACGTCCGCCGCCTGCGGACCGGTGGTGCGCGCGGTCAGGTGCCGGTCGGCGCCGTCGAAGCCCAGGTACGTCGTGGCCCCGCCGGTGGTGTACTCGACCGTGTTGCCGTTCTTGTCGTACTTGATGCCGCTGACGGCGTTCGCCCCTACCGTCGCCACGACCCGGTCGGCCGCGTCGTAGCAGTACGCCGTCGTCGCCGTGCCCGCCGCGGTGGTGTCCTTCAGCACCATGCGGTTGGTGTTCAGGCCGGCGTTCGGTTTAGTCCCCTGTGGACAGTCGGCGTGGGCGGTCGAGGTGAAGTCGTAGCCGAACCGGTGACCGCGGACGAACGCTTCGAGCAGCCGTCCCGCGCCGTCGTAGGTGAAGTTCGCCCCGTCCGGGCGGGCGTCCGCGCCGCCGGTGGACTCGTCCACGACGGTGCCGTTGCGGGTGCGGGTCACCGTGGCGCCGACCTGCCGGCCGTCGCCGGTCCGGAAGGTCAGCCCGGTCGGGCGGCCCGCCGCGTCCTCGGCGGTGTCCACCAGCGCCGAACCGTTGGCGTAGGTGGCTCCGGCCAGTTCACCGGTCGCCGGGTCGTAGGACGCCGTGGCCAGCACGGTGCCGTCGAGCCTGGTGGTCAGCACCCGGCCCGCGTCGTCGTGGCCGTACTCGCTGAGCTGCGAGCCGCCCGCCGGCGGTGTCACCTTCTCGCTGGTGACCCGGCCTGCCCGGTCGTAGGTGGTCTCGGTCCTCACCCCGACGGAGTCCACATAGGACACCACACGGCCCAGGAAGTCGACCGTGGTGGTGATGGTGCCCGACGGGTCGGACACCTTGGTCGTCAGCGGGTCGCTGTGGTCGGTGGTGACCTCGCGTGCGGCGGCCACGGCGTTGCCCGGGAACGTCCGCTTCACCACGCGGTTGCGGGCGTCGTAGGTGGTGCACTCCCAGTCGCCGCTGGTGCCCTTGGCGACGACCCGGCCGGACCCGTCGTAGACCTGCTCGTCGGTGCGCGTGCCGCCCGGTGTGGTGATGGACCGGTTGAGGCCGCCCTGGTTGACCGCCGGGCTGCCCGCGACGCACGGGTTGGCGCGCGTCTCGGTGGCCCCGTAGAAGGCGTAGGTGATCCGCTCACCGTTCGGCATGGTCTTGCCGGTGGTGCGCAGGTACCCGGCGCCCGGCGCCTCGATCACCGAACCCGTCCGGAGGTCCGCCCCTCGGGGATCCCGGACCGTGCCGGTGACCAGCCCGAACACCGGGTCGAGGCCGTTGTCGCCGTACCGGGTGGCGGTGACCTTGTCCGGCACGCCCGCCGACTCGGCGACCGTGGTGGACGTGGTCAGCCCGTACCGGGGCCGCAACCGCGCGCCCGGCACCGGCTGCTGCGTCCCGCCCGGCGTCGTCCAGTGGAACTCCAGCCGCGCGTCCTGGTCGACCTCCATGTAGTCCAGCCGCAGGCGCTTGACGCTGCCCGGACCGTCGCTGCGGACCGTCGCCTCCCGCCACACCGCCGTGGTGCCGCGCCAGTCGTCGATGACGTTGCGGTCGTCCACCCACAGCCGCACGCCGTCGTCGGCGAACAGCCGCAGCTTGTAGTCGCCGGCCTCCGGGAAGACGATCTCGCCGGAGAGCCGCAGGGAGAAGCCGTCGGCCGGGATGTCGGCGGTCGGCGCGTTGCGGGCCCAGTCGTTGACCAGGCTGCCGTCGGTCGCCCCGGTGCCGGTGGTGAAGACCTTCGGCGTGCCGCTGAGCTGGTTGTTGTCGTAGTAGGAGGCGAACAGGCCGTTGATGCCCTCGTCGTAGCCGGTGCGGGTGTGCGGCACGGTCGCCGCGCACTCGGCGGTCGGCAGCTGCCCGGCGAAGCAGGACGCCGGGGCCGGGCCGTAGGTGTCGGTGACGCGGTCGGCGTGGTCGTAGACCGTCGTGGTCACGCGGCCGGCGGCGTCGGTGGAGGTCAGCTTCTGGTCCTTGTGGTTCCAGGTCTGCCGGGTGGTCACGCCGGTGGCGTCGGTGGTGGACAGCTCCCGTTCGGCGTCGTCGTAGGTCACCTTGGTGTGGAACCCGGTGGCCGGGCTGAGGCCGACGTGGTCGATGAACGTCTGCCGGTTGGCCGGGTCGTACCGGTAGTTGCGGGCCGGGCGGGGCTGCCCCACCGCCGGGGCGGGCTCGGCCACCTGCACGGCCTTCGGCTTGCCGCTCGCGCTGTCGTAGACGATGCCGTGGAACAGCTCGTTGAGCAGCGGTTGGCGGTTGGGCAGGTCAACGGCCGCCCAGTCGAGGATCAGCGAGTCGCGGATGCCGTTGAGCACCCGGTCGGCCGTGTAGCCGTAGTCGGTGACCTCCGAACCCGGGTCCTCGATGCGGACCAGGTTGCCCTGGAAGTAGTACAGCCGGGTCTGCGACCCGTCCCAGTACACGACCCGGCACAGCATCTGCGACGGCGGCAGCGGGTCCACGTGCGGCGGCAGCGGCTGCCCGCCGTAGCAGTCGTCACCGGCCCGGTTGTGGTGGAGGCGGTGCGAGCGGCCCGACACCGGGTCCCGGATCTCCTTCAACCGGGCCGGCGCGCCGTCGTAGAGCTGCTGCAGCGCGGCGGGTTTGCGCGAGTCCGCCACGGTCGACTGGCTCTCCAGCTTGCCGTCGACGCGGAAGACGTAGACGTCCCCGCCCTCGGTCAGGGTCACCTTGCCGGCGCCGTCGAGGCCCAGCACGCCGGTCACGCCCTCGGGCGCGGTGTAGCCGCCGGAACTCTTCTTGGTCCAGGTGTGCTTGGCCCCGGACGCGTCGGTGAGCACCACGGTCTGGTCGGTGACCTTGGCCTCGGTGTAGGCCAGGCCGTCGCCGTCGATGTCGCTGGACAGCGTCCAACCCTTGGGCAGCGCGGGCAGGTCGGCGGCGTGGAACCACCCGGCGGGCACGATCTGCGGCGGCACCGCGCCGTCCGCGGTCCGGGTGAACAGCCGCAGCTGCGACGGGCCGGTCTTCTCGGCCAGTTCAACCTTGATCGAGACCCGCTGGCCGGCGGCCAGGTTGACCGCGGTGGACTGGGTCCAGTTCACGTCGCTGTACCCGTTGACCTCGTAGACCTTGCCGCCGTTCAGCCACACCGTCAGGCCGTCGTCGTGCGCGCCCGCGAACTGGTAGGAGCCCGCGACCGGGGCCTGGAAGAAGCCCTCCCAGCGGACCACGTACCAGTCGGGGGCCAGCGCCGGCGCGAACGGCGAGTCGGTGCCCCAGTACACGTTGACCTGCGGTTCGGTGCGCACCAGCACCGGCTGCTGGGCCGGGTTGATGATGCCGTTGTGCGACAGGTCGGTGAAGTAGGAGGTCTTGAGGCCCTTCGGCTCGGCCTGCTGCGAGTTGTAGGTGAAGCTCAGGCCGGAGTTGCCGCCCACGGTGGTGAACGTCGGCCCGGCCGCCGTGGTGGTGACGTTGCCGTTGGCCAGGTTGACCTGCACCGGGCCCGCCGTGTCGTCGGGGGCGGGGCCGCGCGAGCCGATGCGCTGGTCCACCCGGAAGTGCCCGACCCACGGCGCGGCGGTCGTGGTCGCGCCGCTGTAGGTGGTGGCCTGCCAGGTGTAGGCGACGCCGTCGTGCAGCACGTTCTCCGGCACGGTCCAGCTCGGGTGGTCCAGGCAGCCGGAGTCCACCACGACGCCCGACCGGGCGTCCGGGCCGGTGGCCACGGTGAAGCAGTACTTCACCACGTCACCGTCGGGGTCCTTGGCCAGGTTGACCTTCAGCGTCGGGGTGAGGGAGGTGAGCACGCCGCCGTCGGGCGGGGAGACCAGCACGGCCGCGGGCGGCGCGGTGCCCACGTCCACGGTCAGGGTGGCGTGGAGGTTCTTGTAGGTCCACGTGCCGGGGACCTCGCTGCCGACCAGCATGAGGTAGGCGGCCTGCCGGGTGTCCACGACGTGGCGCAGGAACCCGGTCAGCCGCGGGTCGGCGAACGAGCCGACGTCGCCGACCAGGCCGGTGGCCAGCAACGCGCCCAGGCCGTCGAAGTTCAGCGCGGACGCGTGGAACAGGCTGGTGTCCCAGGTCTTGACCGACCCGCTGACCGAGGTGTTGCGGGTGACGTCCACCCGCGCGCCGACGACGGTCTTGCCGTACAGCGAGGAGTAGTCGAACCGCAGGGCGCTGCGGTTGTAGGTGTCCCCCGCCGCCTGGCTGTTGCCGATGCGCAGGCCGCAGTTCTGGCACGTGGTGCCGTCGGTGCGGTAGGCGACGGAGTCCACGACGCCGAAGGAGAACGTGGGGTCCACGCGCACCGGGTACTCGCGGGCGGGGTCGTCCAGCCACTTGCGGTCCACGGACACGGTGAGCGCCCAGTGGTCGCCGTCCCGTTCGAGGGTGTAGGCGCCGCCGGTGGTGGCGGGCGGGGTGTTCTCGTCGCCCGTCGAGTCCCAGGTCTCGATCGGCGGCATGACCAGCTTCAGCGCGCCCTTGTCGTCGGTGAACCGGACGGTGCCGTCGGGCGCGGCCTCGGGCGTGAACCCGCCTGCGTCGAGCCGGAAGCGCCACTGCGCCCGCTCGGGGCGGCTGTGCAGGACGAGGGTCTCCTTGACCTCGCCCGGGGTGATCTCGTACTCGACGTCGGTCCCGGGCAGCACGTCCCGGTAGTGGCCCTTGCTGCCGTCCACCTCAAGCCTGCTGGGAGCGGCGCCGGCGAGGCCGAGGGAGACGCGCTTGCCCTCGACGTCGACCGACACCAGGGACGGGTCGTCGGCGTGCTCGGCCAGCGACGGGACCAGGCCCTGGCGCACCGGGGTGGCGCGCTTGGCGCGGGAGTCGTAGCGCAGCGAGGTGTCGACGGGCTGCCACCGGCCGGCGGCGTCGCGGACGTTGAGCGGCTGCGACGACTGCTTGACGGTGCGGGTGCCGTCCGGGTTCTCGTACTCCTCGGTGAAGGCGTCCCGGCTGACCAGCCTGGACCGCTGCGGGTCGAACCGGCTGCCGGTGTCGCGCGTGGCGAGCGGGGTGAAGTCGGCCCTGGAGACCTCCGGCGGCGCGGGCTCGACGGGCTGCGCGCTGGGCAGTCCCGGGACCTCGCGCGGGTCCACCCGGGCCGGGCCTTCGGGTGCCGCGGCGGCGCGTGGGGCCGTGTCCACGGCTAAGGAGGCGGTGAGCGCTAAAGACAGGACAACGACGCCGAATGCGCGTCTAAGGCGTTTTTGGGTTCTTACGGGATGGATCAAAGTGCCCCTCCGGTGTCGGGTGCGAGCAGCCGGGGAGGTCTGGACCGCCCCCCAGCGTCCGGTGCCAGGATTGTGGCCGTGAGCGGCGTGTTCGGGTTCGAGGGACGAGCACCGAACGACAACCCGCCGCCGCGGCGGTCAGGCGCGTGCGCCGACCGGCTCAGCTCCGGCTGGGCGCAACGACGGAGCACTGGGGGGCTTGGTGGACAACGACCTGGCGGAGTTCGCCGAAGACTTGCGGGCGTTGCGGGAAAAGGCGGGGAATCCGCCCTATCGCGCGTTGGCGGCGCAGGCGGGGTATGCCGCCTCGACGTTGGCCGAGGCGACCAGCGGCCGGCGGTTGCCGACCCTGCCGGTGACGCTCGCGCTCGTGGACGCGCTGGGCGGCGACCCGGCGGAGTGGGAGCGGCGCTGGCGCGACCTGGCGAGCGAACCCGCGCCGGCGGACGACGGGGAGGCCGCGCCCTACGTCGGGCTGGCGGCGTTCCAGACGTCTGACGCGGACCGGTTCTTCGGGCGGGAGAGCGTGCTCGCCGAGCTGGTCGAACGGGTCGCCGCCTGCCGGGTGGTGGTCGTGTTCGGCGCGTCGGGCGTGGGCAAGTCGTCGTTGCTGCGGGCCGGGCTGGCGGCGCGCACGCCGTCGGTGGTGCTGACGCCGGGCGCGCACCCCCTGGCGGAGTGGGCCGCGCGGGTGCCGCCCGGCGAGGACGTCCTGATCGTGGTGGACCAGTTCGAGGAGGTCTTCACCCTCTGCGCGGACGAGGACGAGCGCCGCCGGTTCATCGGGTTGGTCCTGGGCGAGCGCCGCAAGGTCGTGCTGGGCGTGCGGGCCGACTACTACGCCCACTGCGCGCGCCACCCGGACCTGGTCGCCGTGGTGCGGTCGGGCCACTTCGCGGTCGGGGCGATGAGCACCGACGAGCTGCGCGACGCCGTGGTGCGCCCCGCCGCCCGCGTGGGCTGCGCGGTCGAGTCGGCGCTGGTCACCCGGCTGGTCAGCGAGGCGACCGGACAGCCCGGGGTGCTGCCGATGGTGTCGCACGTGCTGCTGGAGACCTGGCGAAGACGACGCGGCAACACCCTCACGCTGCGTGGCTACCTCGCCGCCGGCGGCATCGACAAGGCGATCGCCAACACCGCCGAGCAGATCCACGACTCCCTGGACGACCACCAGGAACGGCTGGTGCGGCGGCTGTTCCTGCGGCTGACCGCCGTCGAGGACACCACCTACAACCGCCGCCGGGTGCCGCGCACCGAGTTGGACGACGACCACCACACCGTGTTGGAACGGCTCACCGCCGCGCGGCTGCTGACCGTGGACGAGTCCCGGGTCGAGATCAGTCACGAGGCGTTGTTCCGGTCCTGGCCCCGGCTGCGCGAGTGGCTCGACGAGGACCGCGAGGGGCTGCGGGTGCACCGCGCGCTCACCGAGGCCACGGCGGCGTGGCAGGCGGTGGACCGCGAGCCGGGCGCGCTGTACCGCGGGACGCGCCTGACCGCCGCGCGCGAGTGGGCGCACGGCAACGACGCCGCGCTGACCTCGGCCGAACGGGAGTTCCTGGGCGCCAGCCTGGCGGCGGCCCGGCGCGGCACGCGGCGGATGCGGCAGGCGGTCGGGGTGCTGGCCGCGCTGCTGGTCCTGGCCGTCGGGATGTCGGTCCACGCCGTGGACACCAGCCGCACCGCCGACCGGCAGCGCGACACGGCCCTGTCCCAGAAGGTGGCGGGCGACGTGGCGGCGGTGCGGGCCGAGGACCCGGCGCGCTCGGCGCGGCTGAGCCTCGCGGCGTTCCGGCTCGCGCCCACGGTCGAGGCGCGCGGCAGCCTGCTCAGCGCGTCGGCCCCGGGACGTGGTCGGCCTAGAAAAGTGCGGGTTCGAGGGAACGCGGGCGGGGCGGCGTGCGTCGCA